>CAIJOU010000187.1 GCA_903822375.1 Candidatus Hydrogenedentota bacterium | reverse complement strand
GAGCCCTTTGTTCGGCCCATCTTGCTTCCGCCTCTTTTCTTGCCCACTCTGCCTCTATTGCTTCCGGGGCTTCCTCAGCCTTTCCGGTTTCTCCTGCCTCTTCGGCGGTATGTTTCGTCTCATTAGACGCTGGCTCGGGCGCTGTTGGCGGCGTCAGCGCTGGCGTGGCAGGCGCAACAGACGTGTCCGGCCTGATTTGTACGGGAATTGACTGTACCGGTGGGGATACGGGGGGACTCGGCATTGAAACGGCCACTTCAAGTCGTCTTTCACCGGGAGAACCCTGAAATAACCATATCCCGCCCAAGACTATTGCCAGTCCCGCCGCCAAAGCCAAAGGCCCAAGAAGTCGGCGCGCCCCAAACGAATGCCCATGCCGTTGGTCTTTAAGGCTGCGCCAGACTCTATCTACGGCATCGTCAGAAACTAGGAGTTCATCCTCTTCCCTGTATCGGCAAAGCGCCATCAGGCGAACGCTTTCGCTGAATTCCCGCATGCATTCGGGACAGGAGTCAAGATGGGCGTTTACTTGATATCTGAGGGCATCATCAATCTCCCCGTCGATTAGAGCGCCAAACTCCTCCTGGGCCTCTCTGCATGTCATAGACATCAGATGACGCCCCCCATTTTCAACTTGAGGCACCTTGCCACTTGCTTGCGCCCCTCATTGAACCGGCTCTTCACTGTACCAATGGGGACCTCCAATTCCAGGGCTACTTCCTGTTCAGAATGCTCACTGAATGCGCGTTTGACGAACACCGACCGCAGGGCTTCCGATAGTACCTCCGCACATTGTTCCACAAATAGACGGTGTTCCCTTTGGACGGCGATGAAGTCGGGCCGAGAGTACGCCGGTGTCGATGCGGACAGGTTGTCGGGAACAATCTCCAAGGAGGTAACGGAATCTCGCCCCTTCCGCTTGCCGTATCTAATTCTGTCTATTAACAGATTGTCGGCAATCCGCCTAAGCCAGGTGGATATTTGTGATGTTCCCCGAAAACTGTCGAATTCACGAAATGCGCGCAAGAAGGTCTCTTGAGTCACCTCTTCCGCATCGTGCATGTTCCGGGCAATATAGTTTGCGTGGCGCATGACCTCAAATCCATGAAGGCGGTAGACTTCTGCAAAGGCCGCTTCGCGCTGTCCGCTGCGAAACCAGGACAGAATCTGGGCATCCGCATGGGCATCTTCTGACAACGAGGGTCCGGGAAGACCGGTATCAGCCGCTTCCTGTATTTCATAATGCCCTTGAATGTCCACAACGTCTTCAGCATCCATAGACGCTATATCCAGAAACAAGTTCACTCTGGGAGAGAAATCTGTCTTTGTCCGAACCTTTACGGCAATTCATCGTCCAATGCTATTGAATCCCGCTTGAGGATATCAAACCGGGTTGGTCCGTGGCCGTTCGGAACAGCCGATGTCAAGAGATTTGAATAGCCCAAACCCAGTTTCGTCTTATTGAACGGTAGGCGACAGTCAACAGGGTAAATGGACAGTCGAAGTTCGGTGGTGCCAAAGTCGGCCCTAAGACAATCCATGGTGTCAGGGTGGACAGAGGAAACCTAACATTTCTGAGCATATTGTGCATACCGAGAGTTCTGTTTGAATCGCAACATTGATTTAGCTAGACTGTCAATAGTTTTTCGACTAAGCGGCAGGTTCTTTAGGGAACCATAAAAGGGAGCAAACCGCCTCATGAATGAAGAAGTGCAAAATCCGCCGGAAATGCCAGCAATCTGGTACGTTATGAGCCGCGACGAAAAGTGCGGCCCCATTACACTTCAGCAGCTTGCAAACATGATCACAGACGGGTCGGTTACTGGACGAAGTCTGGTATGGAAAACAGGCATGCAGGAATGGCTTCCCGCTGAACAGGTGTCGGAGGTGATTCCGCACTTCCGAAACACCCGAGTTGCCGACCTGATTAAAGATGAGCGTTTCCAGCAGGCGCTGAACGTCACCAAACAGTCCTCCAAGAATGCTTTCCACGCGTTTGTGACCTTTATAGTTAATCCATTGGGCGGTCTCCCCGGCGCATACCAGAGTCTGGGAAAGGCCGGTGCG
>CAIJOU010000186.1 GCA_903822375.1 Candidatus Hydrogenedentota bacterium | reverse complement strand
GGGGCGCTTCCGGCGCCGCCGTGGGGGCGGTAGGGGGCGCGCACTCGGCCCCCTGGTCCTCGCAGCAGCGTTTCTTTTTCGGCCGGTCGTACATGTCGGCCTCGTAGCCGAGGCAGCACAGCAGCCGTCCGCACTGGCCGCTGATCTTGGCCGGATTGAGCGACAGGTTCTGGCTCTTGGCCATGCGCATTGAGATGGGCTTGAAATCCTCAAGGAAGGTGGAGCAGCAGAGTTGGCGGCCGCAGGTGCCCAGTCCGCCGACCAGTTTTGCCTGGTCGCGCACCTGGATGTGGCGCAGTTCAATGCGCTGCCGCAGGTCGTGCGCGAGGTCGCGCACCAGTTCGCGGAAGTCGACCCGGTTCTCGGCCACAAAGTGGAAGATTATCTTGTGGCGGTCATAGGTGAATTCCGTGTCCACCAGTTTCATGGGCAGGGCGTGCTTTTCGACCTTGCGGCGGCAGATTTCCTGCGCGCGGGCCTCCTCGCCCACGATGTGGGCGTAGTTGTCGAAGTCGGACGCGGTGGCGCGGCGCACCACGCGCATGTGGGTGCGGCGGCCAATCTCGTCGCTGCACGGTTCGGGCGGCAGCACGCACACCCCCCATTCGAGACCGTTTTCGGTCTCGACGACGCAGGGCGCGTCACGCTCCAAGACCAGCCCATCGGTTCTAAAGCACAACACCCGGCGCGGTTTGCGCAGCCGGATTCTCACTATCTCCATGAAAGCCTTTCCAACGCGCGTGGCTCAGCCGGCCAGCGCGAAAAACAGGTCGCGAAAGACGCGGCCCGGGTTCAAGTTACGTTCCAGATAGAGCCACGCCGTGTCCAGCGCCTCCAGCTTGGCCGCATGGTTGGTTCCCGCGACCGACGTCAAGTCCTTGATGCGATCCCTGTTCATCACACGCGACACATCGTTTGTCGTCGCGTATACAAACACGTCACGGTACCATGCCTGGAACAAGTATACCAATTCGTAGCGCTCCTTGCGCATCCGTCCGGCCACCTCGGCCTCCAATTCTTCCTTGTTCCGGCGCTCGTCGCGGTTGTCCCCGTCGGAAGCATCGTCGTCGTCCGTTTCCGGTCCCGCCTTGACCGCCGCCGCGATTCCCGCCTCAACCTTCTGCAGATAAGCCGCAAACCACTCGCCGACGAGCAACGGATCTTCGCCCCGGCCCAGGCGGTCAATCACCTCAAGCACCATCTTGCGGCGGTCGCTTTCCACGAGGTCCAGCGCGCGGCTCATCTGTCCCTGCGACAACGCCGCCGCCGCCTCTGCGGTGACCGGGTCAACGCCGCGCTGGCGCACCAGCAGGTCGGCCACGGTCTCGACGCGCAACGACCCGAAACGCACCGGCTGGCACCGCGACCGGATCGTGGGCAGCAGTGCCCGGGGATGGGAGGTCACCAGCACAAAGAGGGTAGGGCTGGCAGGCTCTTCGAGCGTCTTGAGGAAATGGTTCTGGGCCGCCTCGTTCATGCGGTCCGCCTCCTCGATGATGAAGATGCGGCGGCGCCCCTCAAAGGGGCGGAACGCGGTCGTCTGGTTCATATCCTCGACGACGTCCACCTTGATCATGCGGGCCTTGCCTGCGGGCACGATCAGCTTGATGTCCGGATGGTTGCCGCTGATCGCCTTGCGGCAGGACAGGCATGCGTCGCAGGCGTCGCCCTGCATGTCCAGACAGTTGACGGCCTTGGCCATTTCGAACGCGGCCAGCCGCTTCCCGACACCCTCCGGTCCCCACAGCAGCAGTCCCGAGGGTATGCGTTCCTTCCTGATTATGCTGGACAACAGCCGCATGGCGACCGCCTGATCTTTTACCCGCGAGAAACTCATGCCGTGCACTCCCGCGCGCCGAGCATTGCATCAATGCGGGCGCGCACCGCCGAGGCCACGGTTTCGACGGTGGCGGCGGCGTCGACTATGGCAACGCGCTCCGGTTCCCGCGCGGCAATCTTCAGAAAGGCCGCGCGCACGCGCTCATGAAAGGCGAGCGGCTCGCCCTCGATGCGGTCGAGTTCGCCGCGTTCGCGAGACCGGGCCAGCCCCTCGGCGGCGGGAAGGTCAAGCAGAATCGTGCAGTCCGGCATTGTGCCGTCTGTCGCAATATCCCGAAGCGCCGTGATGATGTTGCCCGGCAGCGATCTGCCCCCGCCCTGATAGGCTTCGGTGGAATCGGCAAAGCGGTCGCACAGAACCACCGCGCCCGCGGCCACCGCCGGGCGGATCACCTGGTGCACGTGCTGGGCCCGTGCCGCGGCGTAGAGCAGCAGTTCGGCGGTGGGGGAGAGTGCGTCGTGGGCGGGGTCCAGCAGAATGGCGCGAATTGCCTCCGCGGCGGGCGTGCCGCCGGGTTCGCGGGTGAGCACCACGGCGCGGCCCGACGCGCGCAGATGGTCGGCCAGCAAACGGATCTGGGTGGTCTTGCCGCAGCCCTCAATGCCCTCGAAGGTGATGAACAGGCCGCGGGTCATTCGATGACCTTTCGCCGCCCCTCGCGCCCTTCCTCAAAGAAAGCGTCCAGCCGCGCGGCGTCGCCCGCCACAAGTATGGCGGCGAGTTCATGAAGCCGTGCGTCCAGACCGGCAAGGCTTTGGAGCAGGGCAGTCCGGTTGGTCAGACAGATGTCGCGCCACACTTCGGGGCGGCTGTCGGCAATCCGGGTAAGGTCGCGGAATCCGTTGCCCACAAAGAGCTGGCTGGCGCCGCTTTCGGCCGCGAGCGCGGCCACGGCGGAGGCCACAACATGCGGCAGGTGGCTCGTTCGTGCAAGGATGGGGTCATGCTCTTCCGGCCGGACCGACACGACCCGCGCGCCGACCGACTCCCAGAGGCGGCAAACCACCGCCCGCGCATCCGCGTCAAGCCCCGCCGATTCCTCAACGAGACAGACGGTGCCCTCATACAGGTCGGGGCGTCCGTGCTCGGGGCCGAATTTCTCGCCGCCTGCCATCGGGTGGGAGCCGACGAAGCGGCGCGGTGCGGTCCAGGTGGTGGCGGCATGGCGGCAAATGGCCGCCTTCGTGCTGGCCACATCGGTCACCACAAGACGGGGATTGCCCACACTGCGCACTTCGTCCAATATGGCGGTTACCAGCGCCGCCGGCGTGGCCACGACCAGCAGGTCCGCCCCGGCGGCGGCTTCGGCCGCGGTGGGCGCAGTGGCGTCGATGGCACCCAGTTCAAGGGCGGTGTCCAAGGACACCTTCCGGCGTCCCACGCCAACAACCTGTTTCGCCAGTCCGCGCGCCTTGAGGGCCAATCCGAGCGAAGCGCCCAGCAGGCCCACCCCCACGATGGCCACACGGTCCAGCGGCGGTCCGTTCATGGCGATTCCCGCAGGGCGGCCGCGGCTTCGGCGACGGTGAACCGTTCAAGGTACAGCGCCCGGCCGACAATGGCCTCATCGACGCCGTCGGGTTCCAGCAGGCGGGCGCGCCGCAGGTCGTCCAGGGACGACACCCCGCCGGAAAGGGTCACAGGTATGGACACGGCCCGTGCCACGGCGCCGGTGGCGTCGTGGTTGGGACCCTTCATCATGCCGTCGGACAGAATGTCGGTGTAGATGATGCGGGCCGCGCCGGCCGATTCCGCGCGCCGCGCAAAGTCGACGGCGTCAGTGTCTGTGTCCTCAAGCCAGGCCTCCAGCGAGACCTTGCCCGCGCGGGCGTCAATGCCCACGGCCACCTGTCCAGGCCATGCGTTGCACGCCGCGGCCAACAGTTCCGGGTGGCGGTGGGCGGCCGTGCCCAAAATAACGCGGGCGGCACCCGCGCCAAGAACCGCGTTTACCGCGTCCATGGTGCGTATGCCGCCGCCCACTTCAAACTGGATGCCCGCCGCCGTCATCCGGCGCAGATGCGCCTCAACACGGCACGCGCCCTCGCGGGCGCCGTCGAGATCCACGATATGCACAATCGCCTCGGCTGCGGGCGTGCCCGCAGCGGCAAGGTCATCCCACCACCGCCGCGCCTGGTCCACCGGGTCCTCGGCGAACACTGTCTCGCGGCCGTAGTCGCCCTGCACCAGGTTCACGCAGCGCCCGCCGCGGATGTCCACCGCGGGAACAACGCGCATGGTCAGGACACCGCCGGAGCGGCCGCCAGGGCTTCCTTGGCCCGTTCGACGATCTGCGCGAAGGTCGCGTCGTCTGTGGCGGCGATGTCGGCGAGCGCCTTGCGGTCCAGGCCGATGTTGGCCTTCTTCAGGCCCTCGATGAACCGGTTGTAGGTCAGGCCGTGTGCCCGGGCGCCCGCATTGATGCGCGCGATCCATAGGCGGCGGAACTCACGCTTGCGCGCCTTGCGATCGCGGTAGGCGTGCATGCCCGCATGGGCGACGGCCTGCTGGGCGGTCTTGTTGAGCCGGCTGTGGGCGCCCCGGTATCCGGAGGCCAGATTGAGGATTTTCTTGCGGCGGTCTTTTGACGCCGGATTGTTTGTAGCTCTGGGCATGGTCAGAATCCTTGTAGTGCGGCTGCGTGGTTGCGCCTCTCAGGCGCCGCGACCCGTGTTGGGCGGTATCGCGCGGCAACCGGTTGCTGCTGGTTCAGGAGTAGGGGATTGCGCGTTTGACACTCGGTGCGTCGGCCGCGCACACCAGCGTTCCCTTGCGCAGGTTGCGCTTGCGCTTGGGCGACTTCGAGGCCATCAGGTGGCGTGCAAAGGGCTTGTTCCGCTTAATCTTGCCCGTTCCCGTCGTCTTGAAGCGCTTTGCGGCGCTGCGGCATGTCTTAATCTTCGGCATGATAGGTTGTCTCCGTTGCCATGTTGTCGCCCGGGAAAAACGTTCTCCCGCGCGCTGTTTCTTTCTGCATTGCGCATCCGCCAAGAACAGAACCCCGGCTTTGCCCACGCTTTCGGCGCTGCCGGACCGCGCGGGCGGTGCGCATGT
>CAIJOU010000185.1 GCA_903822375.1 Candidatus Hydrogenedentota bacterium | reverse complement strand
GCTGGCAAACCCCACGCGCGCGTTCCGGGAGATCTGCAAGGCCGCGGAACTCGGCAATGACCTGCGGATGCACGACCTGCGGCACAGCTTCGCCAGCCTGGCGATCTCCGGCGGAGCGTCGCTGTACGAGGTGGAGAAGCTCCTGGGGCACAGCTCATCCGTGATGACGGCTAGATATGCCCACATCGGAGAGCAGGCCCAGGTCAACGCCGCCGAGGGCGTCGCCCGCCAGATCAGCGGGAGCGCCGAAACGCCAGAGTGACCGACAAGCGCACCGCACCAGAATCGGGGAGGCCCACAACGGGCCTCCCCGGCTTTCATGCGCGCGGGTATACAAGACGAACGCATTAGACTAGATCGTCGGGTGCACAGGCCTTGAACAGGACTCTTTCTGACTCTGCGACCATGCCCGCCGCACGGTAATACCCGGGCAGCCTTAATGGGCTTCGGTGGCAGAGCGCAACGGTAACACCGCTTTGGCTGGCCAACTGTGAGCCGCGTCTCGGGGGCGGTCGTTTCCCAACAGCCCCCTTGACAAAACAGGGCGCGGGGTATATACATAGACTGTCAATGCATTTACGGCAGCGTATCTGTCCTTGAACCTGGAGGATCGCAACATGGACTCACAACTGTTGGCCGGAACCTTGGAGATGCTGGTATTGCAGGTGGTGACATCGAATCCAGCATATGGATATCAAATCACCCAAGAGGTACTGCAAAGGTCGAAATGCTACTTTGAACTAAAGGAAGGGAGCCTTTACCCGGCATTGCACCGTATGGAGCGGGAAGGTTTTCTGGAGTCCTACTGGGTCGAGGCGGGACCGAAACGGCGGCGCAAATACTACCGGGCCACGCCCCAAGGGCTGGCCGCGTTGGAGAAGAAACAGGCGGAATGGCACCGTTTTTCAACGGCGGTAAACGGTGTATTGGGGACGCCCGCCGATGCGCTGGCCTGAAGAGAACACCAATCCGTTTCCGTCGCCTCACCGGCAGGAACCCGCCGTGCTGCGCGCGGACATTCTGGATGAGCTGGCGGACCATTTGGCGCTGTCGGCGGAGCATGAGATGGAATTCAACGGGCAGACCCGCACAGCCGCGTGGGCGCGTGCGCTGGATCGCTTTGGCGATCCCGATGCGGTGGCCCGGCGTCTTTGGTGGGATGCCATGAAAGGGAAAGTCATGCGTGATTGGATTCAGACGGGTATCGCGGGGTTGTCGGCCGTTGTGGTGTTGTTTGTGGGTATCTACGTGATCATGAACATGCAGTCGATGCAGGCCACGCAGGCAAAACTCGCCGAAACGCTGCAAAGGATGAACGGTCAGTCACAGACCCCGGCGGGGGAAACACTGGACATTGAAGTGCGCCGCGGCAAGGCCGACGGCCCGCCCGCGGCGGGGGTTCGGGTGGAGCTTCGGGCAAGAACAGTCGGGAAAGACAACTGGCCCGTCAGCCTGGAGACGGACGCCCAAGGCCGTATGAAGTTCTTTCCCGTGCCCGAAGGCACCTACGCCATCACCATTCACGATCCACAATCCGGCATGACGCTGCGCACAGACCACACTGTTTTCGCCGGCGTCGGCACGGCCCGAAAATTGGTGGCGCCTGACGTTGCTTTGGCTCGCGCACAGCTTGTGTTGAAACAGCCGCTGCCCTTTCCCAACAACCGCATGCTTGTTTGCGTGAAGTGCAGTGGGACCCTTAGCGTTGGGGATTGCCGCTGGAACCCCGAGGCGGAGTTCTTTGTGGGTAATGCCGGGATGTATGAATTCGTCCAAGAAACGGGATACTCACAATGTGCAACAATCAAGGGACCGGCCACTATGTTGTTGCTTCCCGCCATTGCCCTCACGTTTACGGCCTGCCCCATATTGAGAAACCCGAAGTATCCACCGGACCAGCTCTGCATGGAAAATATGCCTTGCCAGGAAGCGATACAGTCCGTGACGCTCACGGCAGGCCAGGAAAACGTCGTCACGATGGAACTGACGGCCAACCAGGTGCAGAAGGCCGAGCAGTACATGAAGGCTTATGCGGCAAAAAGATGGATGCCTGAACGCAACGCGGACGAACCCCCACCGCTGGACGGCTATGTGTGGGCGGCACATCCTATCGAGGACACTGTGCGTGTGCGTTGCGGGATGACGAGTACGATGGCGGATGCCGCGCCGGCAACGGTGACATTCCCCGGCTCCGGAGAGGACGCGAAGGAATGCACGGCCGGCGGAGGTATGGACTGGCGTATGCTTACCATCGTGGACATGGCAAATCTGACCAAAACCTACCCCTCCGAATGCCGATTCCTCATCTCCAGCGGAGCGCTCATTTCACACTCGGTGTTCCCATGGAAGCGAACTGCGTGTTCCCGCGAATCCGGGCAACCGTTTCCGCTCGAAGTCGGACCGGCGCTTCACTTCGAAGTGCTGCGGGACCGGGAGGTTGCTTACGTGGATATCACTGCGTTTGTCCGCGGCGACGCCGCGGCGGCACCCTGCGCGGGTGTGCTCCTCCTGGCGCCATGCCCCCAACCTGACAACGGGGAACTGACATGGCGTTCGCCCCATCTGCTTGTTGTCAGCGACACGCCGCCGGAGGACCTGTAAATTTCTTCGTCCAAGCCCAAGATAAATGGACTTTGCCCAATTGTCGGGCATGCGGGGCAAGCCCTGCGCATGAACGTGTCCGTATATCCCGAAGGGCTTGTGGAGCAAAGCCCGGGGTTGGCGTTCGGCATTACAACGTAATGCCGAACACCTACCCCGGGTTCGGGCGTCGTACCCCCGCATAGCGCTACGCTGAAGGCGTTGCGCAAGCTTTTGCCCCGATACCCCACTAGGGTTATGGAGCAAAGGGACGGTGCGTGACACGCCCCCGGACGATCTGTAATTCCGCTATTTCCTGCGGGCTTTGCGCTACAGACTGATCATGATCTGTTCTTCTTCAAGGTCGCAATAGGCCATCGCAATGCTGCGAAATTCTTCCTGGACCTCAAGAAACGCCTCTATCAGCACCGGGTCAAAGGCTGTTCCGCTTTCCGACGCCATCATTGTCACTGCGGTTGAATGCGGAACGGGGCCCTTGTAAACGCGGCGGCTGATAAGGGCGTCATACACGTCGGCGACGGCCATCAGCCGTCCGGACAGGGGAATCTGTTCGCCTGAAAGCCCTTTTGGATAGCCGGTTCCGTCCCAGCGCTCATGGTGCGATGCGGCGATTTCCCGGGCACAGCGGAGGAACGAGTTTGAACCGAGCCGCTTCTCCACGGCGGCCAGGGCCGCCTGCCCCCCTGTTGTGGCTTGCTTAACGGTTGCAAAGCCATTGATGACAAAAGTTCTGGCATAAGTGCGTCCAGTTCCCCTGACTCTTTTAGCATTGAGACATATTCTCGGAGCAGAAGCCTCATTTCCGTTCCTCCCTTGTCTCGGCACGCCACAGGAACCGTCTATATTCAAAGCCAACCGGATCAATGCTTAACCATCTCGGTAACTCCGTCTCGTGTTTGACCTCGGCAAGAAATGAGGGATCCGTGACGGCCCCATCTTCCTCACAAAACCAAGAGCGTCCTGCCTTAATTGGCACACGTGTAAATATGCTCAACACAGGTGACTGGCTATTGAAGTCCCTCAATCCCCGCGAAAAGGTCTCGTTTTGCACTCTGCGGAACTTACGCAGTCTTTCTGCAGGTGGTTCGAGTTCTTTTAGTTCACAATGCGCATGTAACATCTCCTTCCCTTCGTTCCACAATTGAACTTGAAAACGCAATTACCGCGAAATTGCACTTGGCAGCGGTTCACATCTCCTGCCTATATAACGCACAAATGCAAGCTTACATATGAATGCGGTCGCAGCTACTGGGGTTCGGTGACGGGGCGGCGGCCAAAACGGCAACACTGGACGCTTTGGAGCGCAAAAGGAAGTAGAGCGGAAGCAGAGACTGGTTCACGAGGTTTTGCGATACTCGCACCTGCCTGAGGATATCATGGGCCATATAACCCACACGGAGGCACGACCGTCTTCCCCCCAGGGCCTCCACCTCGACAATGGATTCCAGTGGTATACAATCCCTACTGTCCACAAACAAGGCGGTGTCCGTGAGGATCCATCGAGGCAAGCGACTCCACGACCAGGCCAATCCAATAAAGAACACCACAGTCCCGACCACGCGAAATGGGTCTAAGGTCATAGACCACGTTTTGGTTACGCCCGCATCTGACCCGAACAACGTGCTCACAATCAGGAAAAGAGCGGTGAGCATGGTGATGTACACGGCAATAATGACCATCAATTTACCCAGTTTGACGCCTTCAAAAGTTAGCGGATACGACATGCCTTTTCTTACGGTTCTTCCGCGATTTGCGGGAAAGAATAAGGCATCAGTAACCTCCCTTTACACACAAGGGCCGACAATTCGGCAGGAGGTTACTGATGCACGAGAAGCATTATATTGCGGAACTGGGCGGGTGGCAAGGCTTTAAGGTG
>CAIJOU010000184.1 GCA_903822375.1 Candidatus Hydrogenedentota bacterium | reverse complement strand
GATCTGTGGGCTGCATTGAAGCGCAGGTCAAACATTGGAGAAGGACCATGAATAAACGCAAGTTGGGAAATTCTGGGATGGAAATTGCCCCTCTCGCCTTTGGCGGAAATGTCTTCGGCTGGACAGTGGACGAAGCGATGGCGTTTAAACTGCTGGATGGGTTTGTGGCGGCCGGATTCAGCCTGGTGGACACGGCAGACCTGTATTCCCGATGGGTTCCGGGCAATACGGGCGGAGAATCGGAAACCATTATTGGGAATTGGTTCAAGCAAAGCGGAAAGCGCGACTCCGTGATTCTTGCGACCACAGTCGGTATGGACATGGGGGGGACAAGAAGGGGCTGTCCAAAAAGTACATCCTGCGCGCCGTGGAAGACTCACTCAAACGACTGCAAACAGACCACATAGACCTCTACCAGTCCCACACGGATGACCAGGAGACACCCCTGGAGGAAACGCTGGAGACCTATGCCCAATTGGTCAAGGAAGGCAAAGTGCGCGCCATAGGCGCATCGAACTACACCGGACCCCGCCTCTCCGAGGCGCTGGTGGTGAGCGAAGTGAACGGATTTCCGCACTACATAACCCTGCAACCATGGTACAACCTCTTTGACCGCGAAGAGTACGAGTCCGGACTGGAAAAGATATGCCTGGAGAAGGGTATTGGCGTCATCACCTACTACTCGCTGGCGAGCGGGTTTCTCAGCGGAAAATACCGGTCTGAGGAAGACTTGGCCAAGAGCGCCAGGGGAGAGGGCGTCAGAAAGTACCTCAATCCCCGGGGATTGCGTATTCTCAAAGCACTGGACGAAGTGGCGGCGGCCCACGGCGCCACACCCACCAGTGTAGCACTCGCCTGGCTGATTGCACACCCCGGCATAACCGCTCCCATTGTTAGCGCCACCAATCCCACGCAACTGGACGAACTGGTTCAGGCCACCACGCTGAAGCTCGACAACAACGCTTTGGGACGGTTGAATGAGGCTAGTGGCTGAATCCAAATGCGGATGATAGACCGCAGAAGACCCGATAACCGGGACGGCAGCGCAGGTTGCGTTAGGAATATTTTCTAACATATTGTGGAGCATTGAGATATGCCGATGTCCAGTATTAAGACACGGACTGTAGTGTTTCTGGACGTGGGAACCTCGCGAGCAGGAGTGAGGAATGGAGGAGTGAAAGTGTCCGATATTAGGACGCTACCTGTAGTGTTCTTGGACACTGGATTGTTTCGTGCGGGGGTTTATAAGAGACGGTTGTGCCGATCTTCATTATAAGTGCTTTTATACAAATGTGTTATGAAGTTAGAAGAAACGCCTGGTTAGTATGGCGTAAATCTTGCCTTCGCTAAAGAAAGGCATAGCCTTGTAACGAGACGCTAGACGCGCTACCATAGACTCGCTTATCCTGACGAATGAAATACAATCACAGGGATAGTTATTGTCAGCGGGACTAGCGATCTCGGATGGTTGTGAATGATGTCCACCAGCGAGGCGAAGTACCGTTTGAAGTCTCCGTGGCGAGGCACCACCGGTGCTCACGTTCACCATGCTGCAAATGGGCAGGCGGGTAAATCGTGAAATGACAGCAAGCGGACCATACGGGCTGGCGATTCGCCGGGCGTCCGGCCTTTGTGCCGGCGCGGCGGGCGCGACGGCGTTTCTCGTGCTGCTGACATGGATTACCGGTCGATGGATGCTGGGCACCTTGGGTGCCGGGTATGTGCCCATGGCACCGAGCGCGGCCGGTGTGGTTTTGCTCCTGAGCCTTTCCGTGTTCCTGAATACCCATCGTCCTGGCCGCGCCCTCAGCACTGGATTGTGCTGGTTCTCCGTGGTCTATGCGGCGGTGCTTTGCACGCTTTTTCTGGCGTTTCCCGTACTCGGTCTCGAGGACGTTTTTCCGCATTGGATGGTGCCGGTCAAAGCCGAGGTGAGGGGGGTTCCCGTCGGCGTCATGTCTCCGTTGACCGCGGCGGTTTCCCTGTTGTGCGCCGCGGCCTTGGCGCTTGAAATCCCCCCTCTTGGACGCAGTGACGCCGCCCGGCGGATCGCCTGCGCACTGGCGCTTCTTGCCGGTCTGGTCAGCGGTTGCGTGCTCTTGGGGTATGCCATGGGCACGCCGATGCAGTACGGTAGTGGGACGGTTCCCATGTCCCTGTTCAGCGGAATCACGCTGGTCATGTTAAGCGCGGGGTTGGTCCTCGATTCGGAACCGGGCATTTGGCCCTTGTCGAGCATATTCTTCAAGGGTCCCTCCCGATGGACGGCAAAAGGTCCTGTGGCCGCTTTCCTGTTCCTGTTTGCCGCCATTGTGGCCGTGGGCAGCTTTCAACTTGAAATACAGCAGAAGAGCCTGCGCAGGGCTGCGAAGGCCGGGTTGGATTCCGTTGTGAATCTGAAAACCCAGGAGATTGCCCATTGGCGCCAGGAGCGTTTGGACGATGCGACCTTCTTCGCCAAAGCCGCATTTGTCGCCAGGGACGTGCAGGAATTATTCACCGCCGGTGCGGATGCCGGGAAGGTGGAGACGGAAGTGCTCAACTGGCTGACACTTCTGAAGGGGGGGGAGCGCTACACAAGTGCCACGATTTATGACACCGGGGGAAACGCCCGCCTTTCGGTTCCTCCGCAAGGCGGCCCACCCGATCCCAAGACTCGGGCTTTGGTGGCCGATGCCGTAAGGGCAAACACCGCCGTCATGACCGACCTGCATCAGGACGGCGCCGAAGGGGTCCATCTTGATCTCATGGTGCCCGTGCATGCCCCGGGCGCGGACCCGGCGGCCACCGCACCGATCGCGGTGATTGGGCTTCAGGTGAATCCCCGCCTGGTTCTTTTCTCAATCATTCAGTCATGGCCCACGGCGAGCGCCACCGCCGAGACACTCATGGTGCGCCGAAAGGACGGCGAGGTCCTGTTTCTTGATGCGTCCCGCCATCAGACGGGCACCGCCATGAATCCTTCCCTGGACCGGGTCGGGCTGCCGACGGCGATGGTCGCTCAGAGACAACCGGGATTCACCGAGGGCGTGGACTATCGCGGCGTGCCGGTCGTGGCCGTCCTGCGAAACGTGCCGAACTCGCCGTGGTCTTTGGTGGCCAAGATGGAACAGGCCGAGATCTATGCCGCATCGCGCGCGCAGGCGGTGCGTGCGGTCGGCATCATGGCCCTGCTTATTCTCGTCTCCGGACTGGGCATAGTGGCGCTGTGGCGCCAGCGCAATCTGGAGTACTTCCGCGCGACGCTGGGGCAGCAAAAACGGCACGCCATCGTGGCCGAGCGGTTTGAATACCTGATGCGCCAGGCCAACGACCTTATCCTGCTCGCCGGCGATGACGGGAAAATCGTTGAGGCGAATGACAGGGCCGTTCAAGTCTACGGCCTTTCATCGGCGAGACTGCGCGGAATGGAGATTTCGGAATTGTGCGCGCCCGAACTCCGAGCGGCGCATGAGCGGCAGATGGCGGAACTGGAACAGAACAGGGGCGTCCTGTACGAGACCGTGCAGCAGCGGGCTGACGGCAGCACCTTCCCCGTCGAAGTCAGCGCGCGGCTGGCGGACATAGGCGGTGTGAATCACCGGCTCTTCATCGTGCGCGACATTACGGAGCGCAGGCGCTCCGAGACGGAACTGCATGAAACCCAGCAGCGCCTCGCGCTGGCCGTCGAGGGGGCCCGCCTGGGACTTTGGGACTGGGATCTCCGCACCAATGCCATGCATTTCTCGCGCGAGTACAAGCGCCAGCTTGGCTATGAAGACGGTGATTCTTCAGGCGATTTCAGGCATTGGGAGCAGAACCTGCATCCGGATGACCGCGAATGGACCCTGTCGGCCGTCCAGGAGTTCATCAAGAACCGCGGCGAGTACCAGGAACTGGAGTTCCGCCTGCTGCACCGGGACGGTTCCCACCGGTGGATGCTGAGCCGAGCGATGCTGCAATGCGGGTCGGACGGCGAACCGGAGCGGATAATCGGCTGCCACATTGACATCACCGACCGAAAGCTTGCCGAAGAGGCGCTGCGCCGGAGCGAGGAGAATCTGGAACTGGCCGAGCGCATCGCCCATGTCGGATACTGGGAGCGTCCCTTTGAGGGGGACACTATCCGCTGGTCGGACGAGGCCTACCGCGTGTTCGGGCTTGCACCGCAGGAACGGCCCATGAATTTGGCCTCCTTCCTGGCGCTGGTTCACCCTGAAGACCGGGACGTGGTGGCCGAAGCCATCCGCGCCACCCGGGAGGAAGACAGGCCGTATAACATCGAGTACCGCATCGTGCGTCCTGACGGGACGGTGCGTTTCGTCTATTCCCAGGGTGAACTCTTCCTTGACGCGTTGGGCCGGCCGGACCGGATGTTTGGCACCATGCTGGACATCACCGAACGCAGACGGGTCGAGGGGGCGCTTCGTGAAAGCCAGGGGCAGACCGCCCTGCTGGTGGACATGTGGCAAAAATCGTCCCAGCCCTTCGGCATGGGTTATGCCGACGGGCGATTGGGCATGGCAAACGATGCGGTGCAGAGACTCCTGGGATACACGGCGGAGGAACTGTCGGCCATTGACTGGATTCACGACATTACCCCCCGTGAATGGATTGAAAAAGAAAAGCCGTTCATTGAGGAACTGCACCGCACGGGCATACCCGTACGCTATGAAAAAGAGTATTTGCGCAAAGATGGAACGCGGGTGCCCGTGGAAGTGCTGGTGCATCTGGCCCGCGATGAGCAGGGCGGGCCAGACTACTACTATGCGTTTATCACCGACATCACAGAAAGAAAACACGCCGCAACCAGGCTTCTGGAGGCCGCTCAACGTTGGCGCAGCACCTTTGACGCCATCAGTGACGCCATTTTTGTCCTGGATACCGACGGGATTGTCCTGCAGTGCAACCGCGCCGCGGCCGAACTTGTAAACCGCACACCCCACGAGACGCTCGGATACGCCTGCCATGTATTGACGCACGAAACAGACTGTTTCTTGCCCGGGTGCCCTTTTAAGGCAATGCTGGCCACCGGGCAACGCGCGACGAGCGAGATGCCGCACAAAGGACGCTGGTTCGACATCACCGTCGACCCCATGCTCAACGCCCACGGCGATCTGACCGGGGCCGTGCATGTCATGACGGACATCACGGAGCGCAGAAACACGGAGGACGCCCTGCGCGAGAGCGAGCAGCGCTTCCGCCTGATCGCTGAGAATACGGGTGATGTCATTTGGCGGCTCGACGCCGCCACGCGCCGTTTTACCTACATCAGCCCCTCGGTTCAACGGCTGCGCGGCTTCACACCGGAAGAGGTGATGGCCCAGGACATTGAAGCAGCCCTGACACCCGAATCCCATGCGCGGCTCAGCAGGAACATTCTGGAGCGGGTCACAGCTTTCGAGACCGGAAACGAGTCGGTCCGAATCATGGCCGAGGAGGTGGAGCAGCCCCACAAGGACGGACATATCCTGACCACGGAGGTCGTGTCCACGCTCCTGGCCGACGCGCAGGGTAAAATCACGGAAATATTGGGCGTAACCCGGGACATCACAGAGCGCAAGCGCGTGGAAAAGGCTTTGCGTGACAGTGAACAGCGCTTCCGCCTGATCGCCGAGAACACGGGCGATGTCATATGGCAGATGGACCTGGCCACCCTCCGGTTCACCTATGTCAGCCCTTCGGTGGTGCGTCTTCGTGGATACACGCCGGAAGAGATCATGGCGCAGCCCGTGGAGGCGTCTCTGACCCCCGAGTCCTTTCAAAAGGTTGTCGAAAGCATCGCTGCGTACCTGGCCGCGCCCGAAGACAGCGAAGTGCGCAGTCAACTGAACACCTCCATCCTCGAGCAACCCTGCAAGGACGGGTCCATAGTGGTTACCGAAGTGGTGACCACCGTATTGACTGACAGTCAAGGCAACCCGACCGGAGTGCTGGGTGTCAGCCGCAACGTAACGGAACGCAGGAGGGCGGAGCAGGAAGTGCTCATCAACCAGGGACGCCTCAAACGCGCCCAGGCTGTTGGGCACATTGGAAGCTGGGAATACGACCCGAGAACCCGGAGGATTTGGGGCTCCGAGGAGGCCTGCCGCATTCTGGGCATGCCGCCCGTGGAGGGTGACCTGCCCGTGGACATTGTTGAGGCGCGCGTCCCCGACTGGGAACGGGTGCAACAGGAAATACTGAGACAACTGGATGAGCACAGTGCCTACGATGTCGAACTTGCCATGAATCCCATCGACGGCAGTCCCCGGAGAAGCCTCCGCGTGGTGGCTGAACTGGTTCTGGACGAACAGGGTCTGCCGACCCGGCTGCTGGGCGTGGCTGAGGACATCACCGAGCAGAAGCGGATCGCGGAGGCGCTCAGGGAAACACAGGAGCGACTGCGGCTGGCCCTGGAATCCTCCGGTGTGGGCACGCTGGACTGGATTGTTTCAGAAGGAAGGTACGTTCTGGATGACAACACCAGACACCTGTTCGGCCTGGATCCCCACAACGGTGCCGATATGGCGGAACAGTTCATGGCTGCGGTACATCCGGAAGACCGGGACCGCGTATATGCAGAACTGCTCCATGCGCTGAAGTCACAGTCTGAGATAGACACTGAATTCAGGATGATATGGCCCGATCAGAGCATCCATGACATCTCGGGGCGGGGCAAGGTTCACCGGGACGCTTCAGGACGG
>CAIJOU010000183.1 GCA_903822375.1 Candidatus Hydrogenedentota bacterium | reverse complement strand
GCCCGCAACAAGAAGACTTGCCCCATCGGAAGAACATGCCACGGAGTACAAATTGGGCGAGTTGCCGAAGCTCCGAATCACATTTCCGGTGTCAGGATCCCAGGCTTTTGCGGTGCCGTCAAGGGAGCAGGTGAAGACGACGTTCTGGTTCGGCGAATACGCAACCGCCACCACTTGCCTGGCGTGTCCAGTGAAGGTGCGAAGCACAGTGCCGTCGTTCACGTCCCACAGCTTCGCAGTGTAGTCGTTGGAACCGGTCAGCACTTTGGAGCCGTCGGGCGAAAACGCCACCGACGTCACGTTGCGCGTGTGTCCAATGAATGTCCTGTCCACCGTCTTCGTCTGTACATCCCAAAGCTTGGCGGTCCAATCCTCGGAGCCGGTCAGCACCTTCGTTCCGTCCGGTGAAAAGGCCACCGAGGTGAGTCCCTCAGTATGCTGGTTTCTACCGCTGAGGGTGTAGACAAGCGCGCCGGTCGCGGCGTTCCACAGTATCGCCGTCATGTCGTAAGAGGCGGTGGCCAAGGTGCCGCCGTCGGGTGAAAACGCGACCGCAGTCACCGAGGCAGTGTGGCCCGAACCGGCCGCTTTCTGAGCGGACCCATAGGTGGCCACGACCCCCGCTGATATTTTCAGTCCGGTCAAGTCGGGTACGGTCGGCTGAGACCCTCTGGATACGGTGATGTTGACAGCCGTGCCCGGAAGGGTGTCCGTGTCGGCGGCCGGGTTTTGACTTATTACAGTCCCGGCGGGGAATGCGTCACTGAAAAGCTGTGTCGTCGAGCCGAGAATGAGGCCGGCGCCCGTGATGGCGGCCGTCGCGTCAGTCCGCGTCATTCCGACGACATCAGGAACTTTTTGAGGACCTTTGGACACCACCAAATTCACTGCTGCGCCCAGGGCGACGGCAGCCCCCGCCACCGGGTCCTGACTAATCACATTGCCCGTGGGAACTGTGAGGTTGTATTGTTGTGTCACCGTGCCGACAACAAGGCCTGCATCGGTAACTGCGGTCGCTGCGGCAGCCTGGGCAATTCCCACCACATTGGGAACGTGCTGGGGCCCCTTGGACAGCACCAGATTCACCGCAGAGCCGAGGGTCACAAACGCGCCCCCTGCCGGGGTTTGACTGAGCACAGTTCCCGCGGCCACCGTTGTGTTGAATTGTTGTGTCACCGTTCCCACGACAAGTCCCGCCCCGGCGAGGGAGTCCGTTGCTGTCGCCTGGGTCATTCCCACCACGTTTGGAACAGGCGGCGACCCTTTGGATACCACCAGGTCCACCGCCGAGCCGGTGGCCACAGCGGTCCCCGCCACTGGGTTCTGGCTGATGACTGTGCCCGACGGCACGGTAATGCTGTATTGCTGTGTGACGGTGCCCAAGACAAGTCCCGCGCCCGTGATGGAGGTCGTTGCGGCGGCTTGTGTCATTCCCACCACATCCAGAACGTGCTGGGCGCCCTTGGATACCACCAAATTTACCGCTGAACCCAGGGCCACAGCCGTTCCTGCCACCGGGTTCTGGCCCATCACGGTTCCGGCGGGAACAGACAGGCTAAACTGTTGTGTTGTCGTGCCCACGACAAGCCCTGCGGCGGTGATGGCAGATGACGCCGCCACTTGGGTCATTCCCACCACATAGGGAACAGGAGGTACGCCCTTGGATACGAGCAGGCTGACTGCGGCGCCGGCGGGTACGGCCGTACCCGCCGCGGGATTCTGAGTCATCACCGTTCCCTCAGGAATCGTCAGGCTGTACTGTTGTGTCGTGGTGCCCAAGACGAGGCTTGCACCGGTGATGGCGCTCACCGCAGCCGTTTGGGTCAGTCCCACCACATCCGGAACATGCTGGGGTCCCTTGGAAATCAAGAGGTTCACGGCCGAATCAGGAGCCACGGCAGCGCCCGCGACGGGATTCTGGCTGATAACTGTTCCCGCAGGAGTGGTAAGACTGTATTGTTCTGTCGTTGTGCCCAGGACGAGTCCCGCGCCTGTGATGGTGGTTCCGGCCGCGGCCCCGGTCATTCCCACGACATAAGGAACGTAGAGAGGGCCTTTGGAGGTTACCAGGTTAACCGCCGCACCCAAGGCGGCAGCAGTTCCCGCCGCGGGGTTCTGACTAATCACCGACCCGCTGGGAACGGCGAGGCTGTACTGTTGTGTTATCGTGCCCAGAATGTAGCCCACATCGATGATGGCAGCCGTTGCGGCGGACCCGGTCATTCCCACGACAGAGGGGACGAGTTGCGGCCCTCCCGAAATTACCAAGTTCACCCATGAGCCCAGGGGCACTGCCGTTCCGGCGGCGGGATTCTGGCTGATTACTGACCCGGCGAGTACGGAAACACTGTATTGTTCTGTTGTCCTGCCGACAAGCAACCCGGCCCCCGCGATGGTGTTCCCTGCCGCAGCCTGAGTCATTCCCACCACGTTTGGAGCGTACCTGGGTCCCTTGGAGGTCACCAGATTGACCGACGCGCCCAAGGGCACAGATGTCCCCGCCACGGGGTTCTGACTAATGACCGTTCCCACGGCAACTGTTGAACTGTATTGCTGTGTCTCCGTGCCCAAGATCAGACTGGCAGCGGTGATGGTATCGTGGGCGGCTTCCTGCGTCAACCCCACTACTTTGGGCACCGCAACGGGTTTGGGTCCGTTGGAAACCACGAGATTCACCTGAGAACCGGTGGCCACGTTCGTGCCTGCCCCCGGGTTCTGGCTGATAACCGTATGCGCGGGGAGCGCTGCATTGTATTGCAGCGTCAGCGTGCCAACGGTGAGGTCCTGTTGTCTGACGGCGATTTCAGCCGCCGCTTGGTTCATTCCCACAACGTTCGGAACGTTTTGAGTCGTTGTCGAGACTACGAAACTGATGGCCGCGCCGGACAGAACGGTCGTTCCAGCAGCGAAATGCTGACTGAGAACGTGATTGGGAGCCGTGCCCGGGCTGTACTGCTCCGTCACCGTGCCCACGACGAGCCCTGCGTCCGTGAGGGCAGTTTCAGCCGCCGTACGGGACAGGCCGACGATATTTGGAACCGTCACGGGCGTTGGCGGGGGACATCCGGTCAAGGCAGTCAAAGTGAATGCCAACAGAAAGAGGCACACGGCGTGTCGCCAACGCGAGGCCAAGCTTGCCACCGCACAAGTCACCTTCTCAACGCCACGATCTGAATACATCATCTTACCCCTTTCTGAGCCATTGTTTCGGAAGGACGGCACTGTTGCCTCCATCAGAGAATGACTTGAATTCGATGCCGGGGCACCCGGCGTAGTGACTTTTCCAATAGTATTCCCGCATTGCGGAAACCGCAGATCGAACATCGCTCTTCTCCGGGCATGTTAAGACTGCAACGGTGCAGGCGGACCATGAAACAGCAACGTGACGTCACGGACCTCCACACGCGCCAAAACAAAAAAAGTCAAACACAAGAAAAAGAAATCATCCCACAAAATACGCTAAATATGTGGAAAACGTTAAAGCCTTCTACTGAACCCTATTGGCATACCCCAACGCAAACGTTAAACCTCGGTCTTACGGGGCTCATGGAATCGCAACTGTAGATATCTGGGCCTCCCGTGTGATTCCACAAAAAGCTCTTTAACTAAGGGGTAAAGCTCCTTCTTATGTCACAAGACACTCCCTACACTGTACCTACTGGAAACCTAACCCAGTAGTATGAAAATAGTTTACAGATGTATAGCTTCCATGTCAACCCCCAGAAAGCCGTTATTCCCCCCAAAGAGTCGTCACGAATTGGATGCGCAATTTGCCGCACTTTGGGAAAAGGAACCCACCATTCTGTCCAAAGACGTGAGATTTTACGTGAATCAATTCTCTTTCCGGGTTCGCATGATAGTCCTCCCAAGGCCGTCAATATTTATATGATACATTGGTTTTCATGAGTTGTCTCCGAGATTGGCAAGCCCAAGCAGCCCAGGCGCTAAGATACTGCCATGTAATACCTTAAAGAATAGTATCTTGAAATGCTGGACAGGACTTGGGATGATAAGATTGCCGAAAGTCGAGCAATTGGTGAAGCATGAGTTCTTCACTTTGGCCGCTTTCCCCCCCTTGCATAATCGAAATAGTCGATGTCATAAAAGATCACGCTGAAATAGCCGGCCTGACGAACCAGAAAACGGCCCTCGTTCAGGTATGTCTTATTCGCTCGGTCAGCGGGTAAACAAGGTGGGGGCGTGGAAACCATGCCGGTCTCCACGCCCCCATGGGCTTTGGCAGTTGCTTCGCGAGCCTATTTCTTCGGGACGCGTATGATGGTTATGTCGGGGTTATTGTTGCCCCGCACGAAGCGGATGAGCAGCGATTTGCCGGGCTCCGCGTTCTTTTCCACAAGTTGCTGAAATTCGGTTGCGGTGGTTACGGGCTTTTGGGCAACCTCGGTGATGATGTCGCCCTGCATAAGGCGCGCTTCTTCGGCCGGGCTTCCGGCCTCAACGTCCACCACGACCACGCCCTTTATATCCTTGCCCATCCCCATCTTCTCAAGGATCTTTGGGTTGGTCTCCTGCACCCTCAGACCGAGCACCGGTTTCTCAACCATCCGCTGGTTCGCAACCACGTTGCGCTCCATGAGGTTGACTTCCACTTCAATGGTGTTCTTTTCCCGGAAGACCTCAAGCTTGACGGTGGTGCCGGGAGGGAATGCGGAGATTTTGCGGACCAGTTCGCTGGCGTTCTTGACGGACTCACCGTTCACCTTGCGTATAACGTCATAGGTCTGGAGACCGGCCTTGGCGGCGGGGGTGTCGGGTTGCACCTGGCGCACGACCGCGCCGTCTTCGTCGGGCAGGCCCAGCGTGTTGACGTCCGAGTAATGCTTGGCGTCATCAATTGAGACACCCAAATAGCCGCGCGTCACCTTGCCCTGCGATATGAGCAGGGGCACGGTGTCTTTCGCGGTGTTGATCGGAATGGCAAAGCCGATGGAGTTTGCCCCCATGACGATTGCCGTATTGATTCCGATGACCTCGCCGTCAATGTTGCAGAGGGGGCCGCCGCTGTTGCCCAGGTTGATGGCCGCATCCGTCTGGATGAGATGCTGGAACGTGAGCCCCTGCAGGGCCAGTCCCGCCAGTTCCCGGCTCAGCGCGCTTATGTGCCCAAAGGACACAGAACCTTCAAAGCCGCGCGGACTGCCGATGGCGATGGCAAATTCTCCGACCTTCACCTTGTCCGAGTCGCCGAGCGTCAGGGCCGCGAGCGGACCGTCAGCCTCTATCTTGATGACTGCCAGGTCCGTCTCGGGGTCCGTGCCCACAACTTTGGCGGGGTACTCCTTGCCGGTTGCCAGGCGAACGGTAATCTCGTCCGCCTGTTCAACGACGTGGTTGTTGGTGATAATGTATCCCTGCGGGTCGTAGATGAACCCGGAGCCTGTTCCGCGCATTCGCGGTGCCGGTCCCCGCTGGCGTTCCTGCGGCACGGGCATGTTGAAGAAATGGAACAGGTCGTCCAT
>CAIJOU010000182.1 GCA_903822375.1 Candidatus Hydrogenedentota bacterium | reverse complement strand
GCGGTAGATGGCCTTGATGATCTCGTCGGACTGGCCCGTCTTTTCCAGTGCCTCAAAGAGGTACAGGATCGCAAACGGCGAGCCGACCGGGGTTACACCCCTGGGCGGGTTCATGACCCAGTCGAGCACCTTGGCGCGTCGGTCTTCGGGCACGATGTCGTAGAGCAGACCGAGGAAGCCGGTGTGCAGGCTCGTCTTTTCACTGACCTTACCATCCTCGTGAATGCTGTCGGGATAGGCGCCCTTCTGGTCGTCCCAAAGCGCGTTGACGGCATCAAGCAACTGTTTGCGGTAGCCCTTGATCCATTCCACATCCTGGTCGGTGCCCAGCACGGCGGCGGCCTTGATCGCAGCATCGCAGGCGCCGATGGCGAACATGCTGCAATGAATCACGGTGTTGTGGCCGTCGTCGATCCCGCTCCAGTCAAACATGTTCCAGAAGGGGCCGCTAAAGAGGCCGCGGCTGTCGGTGAACTGGGCCGCGCCGCGCAGGTTCTTCACCATGTAGGGATAGGCCCATGCGAGGAAGTCACGGTCGGCGGAGTACTCGTAGTTGTCCCACACGCTGATGCCCCACAGGAAACTCCATGCGGGCAGCAGGATCTTCCAGGTGGAGGGCGTCTGGCAGAGCGTGATGGGGTAATGCTCGAGCGAGTAGGCGGTCAGTTTCACGCAACGCTTGGCCAGGTCGTCGCTGCCGAACGTGGTGTAGCCGAAGACCGACTCGTTGCGCGCATCGCCGACCCAGTGCGTCTGCTCGTAAAGCGGGCAGTCGGTGAAAGTGTCCTCCATGCACAGTTTGAGCGTGTGCGCCGAGATTTCCCAGATCTTGTCGAGCCTGGGATCACTGCACGCGAACTGCCCGATGGGCTGCACGGGATAGGTGGACTCGACAATGCGGAACTCGCGCAGCGTGGCGGGCTTGGTCTGGTTGCGCAGGGTCATGAACAGGTAGCGGCCCGAGCGGCGCATAAGGCTGGTGAAACGGTTCTCGCCTTCCTTGCAGACGTAGCGCATGTCGTTGCGGTAGCGCTCGGTGTGCTGCACACGGCCGGACGGCGTGATGTACTCCACACCGGACAGGTCAACCACCAATCCCGCCTCTCCGTCGATTACGAACTGCCAACATCCGACGTTCTGTTCGCCCAGGTCATAGCACAATTCGACATCGCCGTCGGCGCTGGGCTGGATCGTAACCGCGCCCTCTCCCTTCACCACGGCCTCCGCATTTTCAACGGCGGGCTTGGCGTCTTTGACGGGCTTCCGGTTTTCAAAGAGGAAGTGGGGCGACTCGGTCCATTCGTCCTTGGCCACAATCTTCGCTATGGCGCCAAGACGTTCCCTGAACGCCTCCAGCGTGCCGCTGTGCTCTGTGTGGTCCTTAACCAATCCATCGAGTTTTGCCGTTTCGGCTGCCTGCTCGGCGGCGGGCATCAGCTTCCATTCCGTGTCACCCACGGCAAACTTGCCGCCCTCGAAGGGCGCAAAGCACCAGGGCGTTTCGGTGCTGTCGTTCATGGGGTTGCGCAGCGTCACGGGGACGGAGCATTTCACGTGCAATTCCGTGTCATGCCGCCAGTGCCCGAAGTACTCTGAAAGCACTATCAGCACGAAGTGCCTTCCCGGCTCCAGCGTGGCCTTGCCGTTCTTGGCCAATTGACCGTCGATCACCACATTGTTGCCGTCGGCGTCGAAAACGATGTCGCCGCCCTGCGCCAAGTCGGCCACCGTCGCATAGGCGCCGGTGACGGCCACGTTGTTGTTCGACCAGACCACCCCGCCATAGACCCACGGCGCGGTCGGGAACACGAAAGTCTGCCATGGCGAGCGTTCGACGAGGGTCGCACCGTAGAACGCTTTGAAGGCAAAGGGCTTTCGCGTCAGCAGCGGGCAGTCGCGCGGTTCAAGATTCTTCCAGGGACCTTCGGCGGCGGCATAGCGCACAACGGCCGGAGCGAATCCGGTGTCGCCCTCGGGTGCGATGCGCGCATCAAAGTCTTCGAAGGGGCCCATCTGCACAGACTGCTTGCCCACCGCCTTGAGCCAGCCCGCGGCGGTGCGCGTTTCCCAGGTGGCGTCCGAAATCACGCGCACGGCCTTGCCGCCAGCCTTCGGCGTCACGTCCAACTGCGCGAGCAGGCCGGCCTCCTGCGGGATCTGGTGAAAGGTGCCAATGCCGAAGAACTTGGCGATGACGCGAATCTCGTTTTTGCCGGCCTTCAGGTGGGAGGCCAGGTCAATAATGTCGTACTGGTAGTGCTCGGGCCAGCAACGGCCGGGGCCGTCGTTGACCCATTCGCCGTTCACATAGACGCGGTAGAACGTATCCGCCGTAATGCGCAGCGTTGCCGCACCCGGATCGGGCAAATCAAAGTATTTGCGGGCCTCAATGGTGTCGTTGTACCCGTCGTACTTGTCGCGCGCCGCCCAAATCCACGACGCGGTCCAGTCTGGCTTGTCCATGATGGCCTGGTCCTTGGTTCTCTGTTGCGCGGCCCAGCCGGGAGTTGCCGCGAAAATGGCTGCAATGGTCAGTGCGCCGCACAGGGCCGCGCCGGTTCTGCGGAGGGAGAGAGACATTGTGATGGTGCTCCATGGTGTTGGCCGGGGGCCGCAGCGTTCGTGCCGCGCCCGGAGAATGAAAGTCTAGCGAACCGGGGCGCGGGGGTCAACCCGGAAGGGCTTGAAAAAGAACTTGTGGGGCTGGAGTATGCCCCGTCAGGGTTTCACTTCGACTCGGCCAACGTATATCGACGCCTCGTCGGGAGCATCGGCGGCGCGCTCGTGCTGGGAGTACCAACTGACGGCAAACACGGGATGGTCGCTGTCTTGGGCGTCGATGGGCACAATCATGCCGGGATAGGCAGTGTCGCCACCGCTGGGAAGGGTGATCAGGTGCTCCACCGTGCCGCCCTTCATTTCCCAAATGCTGGTGTTATAACCCTTGTCGTCGCGGCCACGGCCGGCGACAAAGCAACGGTCCTTCCATTCGGTGATCACCGGGCAGTGGATGAGCACGCCCAAGTCTTTGCGCTGCCACTGGGTCTGCATTGTGTCACTGCGGAGCCACATGGAATCGCCCGCCTTGTCGCAGGTGCGCGTAACCAGTTCGAGCGAATGGTCGGGATGGAAGCGGATATCGGATTCGTCTGGAATGCGGTCCTTGCTGATGACGCTTACCTCGTTCCAGTGCAAAGCGTCGTCGGACTTGAGCAGCCGGGCCTCGCCCGTGGAAACAGCGGGCCATTTCAGAAAGTAGGCCACGCTGTAGAATGCGCCGTCATGGGCGCGCACGCGCCACAGCCACCAGTCCGGCTCGTAGATGCCCTGTACTTTGGACCAGTGCTCGCCGTCCTCGGTGGATGCAAAATGGGAACGCAGCCGTCCGCGACCGGGCACGCCGTTATCGGTGGCGTGCGCAAGATCCCACACGCCAAAGAACACATAAAGTGCCTCGTCCGTCACGGCGAAATGCGGATCGCGGTCATCGGCCAACGTGTCCAGCGTGCCGCTGGCTTCCCAGGTCTTCAAGTCCGTGCTACGCATCACCCTTACTTCGCCGTCCATCGACAAATGGGAGGTGCCGTGTCGAAAACAGAGGTAGTATGCGCCGTGCCACCAGGTGAGATCGGTAAAGGCGTTGTGTTTGCCGTCGCCATAGGCTTTGGCCTGCCATTCCAAAGTGGTTTCGGCGCAGGCCGATGCGGCCAGTGCGCATAGTATCCCGGCGAAAACCCACTTTTTCATACGATAGTCTCCGTGGCATCCAAAGTAGAAGAGGCTTCCAGCCTCTTGTTTCTCGCGCGTCGCTTGACCTTGAAGGAACGCGGCTGGAAGCCGCGTCTACGTTCTTTTTCCGGACTTGACTTAAGTCAAGGATCATTCCCGTGTTATCGGGCATACTTTGCACAGACAACGACGGCGGGCCAACCCGCAAGGAGAACGGAAATGGCACTCAGAGAGATAATACGCATCGACGAAGACCTGTGCAACGGCTGTGGCAACTGCGTCACCGGGTGCCATGAAGGGGCATTGGAAGTCATCGGCGGCAAGGCCAAATTAGTGCGTGAGAGCTTCTGCGACGGACTGGGCGCCTGTATCGGCACCTGCCCCACCGGCGCACTGACCATTGAGAAGCGGGACGCGAACGAGTTCGACGAAGCGGCGGTGGCCGCCACGATGGCTGCGGCGGCGGCACCCAAACCCGCCACCCATGGCGGGGGTTGCCTCGGCGCTGCCGCGCGCACCTTTGGGCCGGCCCAAGGACATGGTGGCGGATGCCCGGGTTCGATGCAGCGGCAGTTGCAGCCAACCGCAACGGAGGCACCCGCAGGTCTGGTGCCCTCGCAACTGGCCCAGTGGCCCATCCAACTGCACCTGGTCCATCCGCTGGCGCCGCAATTCCAGGGAGGCCACCTGCTGGTGGCCGCCGACTGCACCGCCTTCGCGTTCGGCGCATTCCATTCGGAATTCCTTAAGGGTAAGGCGCTGGTCATCGCCTGCCCGAAACTGGACGACGATGAGGGTTATCTGGAAAAACTCATCGACCTGTTCACCGACGCCAAACCGGCCAGCGTCACCGTGGCGCGCATGGAAGTGCCCTGCTGCGGCGGCCTGGTCCGGCTGGTGACGGAAGCCCGCGACCGTGCGGAATCCACGCTGAAGATCGAGGAGGTGATCGTGGGCGTTGAGGGCGGCATTGTCGGGCATAGAATGTTCTAAGAAACTGTCTTGTTAAACGTGGGACGCGTGTGCGTGCTGCGAAGTGAACCAAGGGAAACAGAAAAAAGTCAGGAGAGAGAACGATGGGAATGTATTGCTTCCAGTGCGAACAGACTGCCAAAGGCACGGGCTGCAACGCTTTTGGCGTCTGCGGAAAAGACCCGGAAACCGCCGCCTTGCAGGATTTGCTGAATTATGCCGCCAAGGGAATCTCCCAGTACGCGCACCGCGCGGGGAAACTCGGCGCCACAGACCGTACGATTGACCGGTTCGTGGTTGAATCCCTGTTTACCACGGTGACAAACGTCAATTTCGACGCCGATTCGCTGGTGGGAATGGTTCGCAGTGCCGATGCCGTTCGTGCCCGCGCCAAGCACCTGTATGAAAACGCCTGCGCCGCAAAGGGCATCACCCCCGAACAGCCCGCAGGCCCGGCGCAGTTTGCCCTTGCCGCCACGCGGGATGAACTGGTCCGCCAGGGCGAAAAGGTGGGCATTGAGGAGCGGCTTCAACGCTTCGGCAGCGACGCCGGCGGCCTGCAGGAACTGGCCTTCTACGGCCTCAAGGGCATGGCTGCCTACGCTGAACACGCGGCAGTGTTGGACGTGCAGGACGACGGCGTTTATGCCTTCGTACATGAAACCCTTGATTTTCTGGCCTCCGACCCGGGGGATGTGAACGCGCTGGTCGCCTGCTCGCTCAAGGTTGGCGAGGTGAACCTGAAAGTGATGGAGATGCTGGACGCGGCCAACACGGGCCACTACGGCCATCCGGAGCCGACCCAGGTCCGCGTCACCCCAGTCAAGGGCAAGTGCATCCTGGTTTCGGGCCACGATCTGCGCGACCTCGACCTGCTGCTCCAGCAGACCGAGGGCAAGGGCGTCAACGTCTACACGCACGGCGAAATGTTGCCGTGCCTCGCCTATCCGGGGCTCAAGAAGTTCAAACATCTCGTCGGCAATTACGGCGGTGCGTGGCAGGATCAGGCCAAGGAGTTTGACGCCTTCCCCGGTCCCATTCTTATGACCACCAACTGCATCCAGAAGCCGCGCGCCAGCTACTCGGCCCGCATTTTCACCTCCGGCCTGGTGCAATGGCCCGGCGTGACCCATATCGCCGACCATGATTTCAGCGCCGTGATTGAGGCCGCTCTGGCCGCTCCCGGCTTTGCCGAGGACGCCGAGCCGCAGGTGATTACGGTCGGTTTCGGACGCAACGCGGTCATGAGCGTGGCGGGACAGGTCATCGACACCGTGAAGGCCGGCAAGATTCGCCGCTTCTTCCTCATCGGCGGCTGTGACGGCGCCAAAACGGGCCGCGACTACTATACCCAGCTCGCCACCTCGGTGCCGAAAGACTGCGTCATTCTCACGCTCGCCTGCGGCAAGTACCGCTTCAACAAGCTGGACTTCGGCGACATCGGCGGCATTCCGCGCCTGCTGGACATTGGCCAGTGCAACGACGCCTATTCGGCCATCCAGATTGCGGTCGCCCTTGCGGGCGCCTTCGAGTGCGGCGTCAACGACCTGCCGCTGTCCTTCGTGCTGAGCTGGTACGAGCAGAAGGCCGTTGTCATCCTGCTTACGCTGCTGCACCTGGGCATCAAGAACATGCGCATCGGACCGTCGCTCCCCGCGTTCATCGGCCCCAATGTGCTCGATGTGCTGGTCAAGAACTTCGGCCTGACGCCCATCGGCACACCTGAAGCCGACCTTGCGGCCATGCTGGGCTAAGCAGACAATCGTTTCGCGGGCGGCGGCATTGAGATGCCGCCGCCCTTTTTCAATGTGGGATGCATGGGACTTATGGGAAGAATGGGATAAACGGGAAGGAGGCAGGCACATGTCGCAACAGGCCTTTATTGACAGCGCGCCATGGTATGACGCGTTCTCTGGCGGCGAAAAACGCCTGGTCCGGGAAGGCCCCTTCCTGCTGCGTGCCCTGTCCGACGCACCGCTGCTGCGGGTGCTCGACACGGCCTGCGGTACCGGCATACACGCTCTCTTCTTTGCAGAACATGGCGCCGAGGTCACCGCCTGCGACCTCAGTTCCGAAATGATCCGGCATGCGCGGGCCGTGCGTCCCCATCCACGCATCATTTATGAAGTGGCAGACATGCGCACGCCCCCTCCTGGTCCCTTCGGGCTGGCCCTGTGCCTGGGGAATTCACTGTCGTTGCTTCCGTGTAATGAGGATGTACGTACCTGCTTCAAGAACACTGCCAAAGTGCTTGCCCCAGACGGGTGCTTTGTCCTGCAACTGCTCAACTACGCCAATCCGGTGCTGCTCGAACCGCGCCAAAGGACGGAAACGGCCAAATTCGATGACGGAGAGGTGCTCGCGCGAAAGACCTTCACCCCGGGCGGCAACCGAACCATCCTATTGCTCGAATACACCGTCAAGCGGCCCGGAGAACCGGACCAAATAACCGCAGAAACCGTTTGCCTGCGCCACTGGTCCCGGGAAAACCTCCATGATGCCGCCCACGCTGCGGGATTCGCCGTGGAAATGGTGCAGGGAGGCTTTGATGGAACGCCCTATGACCGGGAGCATTCAAGCGACTTGGTGATGCTGTTGCGGCGCGTGTAGCTGGGAGGGGTGCGTTTCGTTCGGCTGCGCGTCACTGCACGGCACCCTACCATCCCGTATTCAAGCTGCCTGCGTCTTCTCCTGGTCGGGCCACAAGGAGGGTCCCCACAGGGTGAAGAAGATTAGCGTGCCCATGCCAAATCCGAGCAGTCCGCCCATCAGGACGCAGAATGGGAAATGCGCCGCCGTATAGACACGGCCGACGCCCTGCAGCGTCGCCCAAAGCATCAGGCCTGCACGGACCCGGCGGTCCCGGGCAAACCAGAAGAGCGGCGTCAACAGTGCGAAGG
>CAIJOU010000181.1 GCA_903822375.1 Candidatus Hydrogenedentota bacterium | reverse complement strand
TGTTCGATTACGTGCTGACCGATGAGGAACTGGCGAAGCCTCCGGCCGTTGACACGGTGATCGAACCGGCGTTCGGTGGGCGTCTGCGTTTCAAGGGCAAGGTGTTGCCGGTGGCGAAGTGGGAACAGACCAAATGGAATCGCCGGACATTCATGTGCTTGAGCCGTGCAACTGGCAGTTGTTCGGATCCTTCTCCTTCAAGAGTGTCCAGCGCCCTGCGCAGGGCCGACGCATTTAAATCGTACCGCCGTCAGGACCGGCGGGGTTTACGCCGGGGCGGTGGCAGGGCTGGCGCCTGGGCACGGGTGCGCTGGATGATCAGGTCCACATAAGCCTTCGTAAGGGCTTGGAACTGACGGTATCCCTCCATGGCTGCTTGCACAGCCTCGGCCTTGTCGCGTGGCACGTATCGAACGACATTGCGACCACCCTCCCACGTCTGATGGTTGAAGTAAGGCCCGTCACGCCCCTCTCGCATCCGGCAGAGCGTCCCGCGTTCCATCCGCTTGATTTGTGCGATTTCTTTCAACAGTTGAGCTGGTGTTGACATGGGGATAGTATATATAATCCTATCTATGAAAACAACCCCCTTGCTTCCGTCGCCCGAATCCGTCACCAAATCCCACAGCCTGATGGCGCATATCGGAATGATTACGGACCCTCGGATCAACCGGAGACGCCGTCACGAACTGCTGGACATCCTCATAATCGCCATCTGTACCTTGTTGTGCGGGGGCGAGAGTTTTTACGACATGGAGGACTTTGGCTATGCTAAGGAAGAGTGGTTTCGGACCTTCCTTTCTTTGCCCAACGGCATTCCAAGTCACGATACATTCAACCGAGTCTTTGCCGCACTCGACCCAAGCGCCTTTTTGGCGTGCTTTTTGAAGTGGACCGAAAGTCTACGTCGGGTTGTAGATGAGGAAATCGTGGCGATGGACGGCAAGGCACTACGACGGGCCGCCAAGGATGGCACCATCCCCTACATGGTCAGTGCTTGGGCTGTGCGAAATGGCCTCGTACTTGGTCAGTTACGTGTGCCAGACAAGACCAATGAAATCACCGCTGTTCCGAAGCTTCTGCGTGTGCTGGAACTGGCCGGTTGCATCGTGACCGTGGATGCCATGGGCTGTCAGCGCAAGATCGCCCGTGAAATCATCGAGGCTGACGCCAATTACGTGCTGGCGCTCAAGGGTAACCAGGAGACCGTACATGACGAGGTGAAGACTTTTTTGGATGACGCCATTGCGCACGCCGCAGACACGCTCGACTCCTACCAAACCGTCGAAAAAGGCCATGGACGGATCGAAACACGCAGGTACTGGCAGAGTGATCAACTGGGTTGGTTTGCCGACCGGTCCCGCTGGGAAGGACTACAAAGTGTCGGCGTGGTTGAATCCGTACGTGAAATCAAAGGGGTGATTCAAACCGAACGGCGCTACTTTCTTGCCAGTCTCCCGCGTAACGCCGCACGTTTTGCGCGTGCGGTCCGCAGCCATTGGGGCGTTGAAAATCAACTCCACTGGGTGTTGGATGTTCAGTTCGGCGAAGACCAGTGCCGGGCACGCACTGGAAACGCGGCTGAAAACCTTGCATCCCTCCGACGACTCGCGCTTAACCTCTTGAAATGCGAAACCACGAAAAAACGGGGCATCCGGGGCAAACAGAAGAACGCCGGCTGGGATCATCGCTACCTGCTACGAGTCCTCGGCGGTCCTGCCGCTCAACCCGGCGCTACGATTTAAATGCGTCGGCCCTGGAATCGCGCCCGCTCCGCATTGCCGCCACCTGCGATTCGTGCTATCTTGACACCTCATTTTCCGAGGTTTATCCGATGAAGAAATTGTTGGGTTTTCTGGTTCTCATCGCCATTGCCGCCGCCTGTGTCTGGCGGGTCACGGATTTGCAGAAGCGCAAGGCGGCCGAACGGACGAAGAGCAGCGCCAGCGCGCCCCCGGCGCCGGTTCAAGTGACGGCCGCCGTGCGGCGGGATGAGCCGGTCGAAATCCGCACCTTCGGCACCGTGGAGGCTGCCGCCTCTGTCACCGTCCGTCCGCAGGTGACCGGCGTACTGTCCGAGCTGGGCTTCACCGAAGGGCAGGAAGTGCGCCGCGGCGACGTGCTGGCGCGTCTCGACGCCCGGCCCTTCGAGGCCGCGTTGCACCAGGCGGAGGCTGCCCAGGCGCGCACGCAGGCGCAGGAAACGAATGCCGTTCGCGACCTCCGGCGCGTCACCGAGCTGTTCGACAAGAAGTTCGTCTCCGAGAAC
>CAIJOU010000180.1 GCA_903822375.1 Candidatus Hydrogenedentota bacterium | reverse complement strand
TGCCGCGGTGGACCGTGGACGACACGTGGGGCAGAAACTACTGGGACTGGCCCGACGATGTTCAGGCGGAGAATGTGACCGAGTTCGTGGCGCGCTACCTTACCGAACATCCAGATGTCTTCCCCAATTGGCGCAACGATGTGCGAAACATCGTGTCGCTGTTCTTCAACCGCACCAGCGTCTCCCCCACTTCCGGCGGGGACGTATACAGCGGCGCGTGGGCACACCCGGAGTCATCGGGCTGCTGCGGGCGTTCGCTGTGGTACGGCCCCATGGAAATCGCCACAGTGCTTGCGCAGTACGGCGTTGCCGCCGACAGTGCCTGGGCGCGCGAACTGGCGCGGCGTGAGCAGATCCTGGCCACCTACGACGCGCATGAGACCGGCGTGGTCGAGGACAACCTCGACGGCGGCGCGATCGTAGCGGGAAACTGGTTCAAGATCACGCATCCCATGCCGCTGAAACATGTGCTGGGGACCATCGCGTGGCTGCCGGACGTCTTTGGCGCGAACCGCGAGAACCACATCGTGCGGAGCAGCGCCGTTGTGAATTCAGTGATCTATGGTCGGGGCTGCGTTGAATACACGACCTTCGACGCGCCCCCGCAAACGGTGGATGTGCTGCGTCTGGCGTTTCGCCCCACGGTTGTCCGCGCTGATGACGAGTCGCTCGAACTACATCCTTCTCCGGAAGGGAACGGCTATGCCGTTCGGGAACTTTCGCAGGGGGATTGCATCGTGACGGTACGTCACGACGGCAAGCGCAAGATTGTGATCGAAGGACCAGATCCGCAGGAGGTGCGGCTCGCATCTGAATTTGTCTCGGAGGGAACATGGACTGCGGTTGAGGGCACGGCTCGCAATGCCTCGGCGCCACGCGCTGCAATGGAGCATCGTTTCACAGGCAACCAGGTACGGCTTATTGGCCGCGTTGGGCCGGACGGCGGAATGGCGGATGTATTCTTGGACGGCGTCAAGCAGCGCGTTCCGGTTGATTGCTGGAACCCCACGCCCCGGGCCGGGCAGGTTCTCTACTACCGAAACGGCCTGTCTCAAGGAGACCATACCCTGCGCGTGGTCGTGCGGGGTGCGGGCAACGCCGTATCGAAGGGCGCAAACGTCTTTTTGGGCGGGATACAGTGGTCGGCGGCCACCGGCGATGCGGGGTATGGTGCGGGCGGCGGTCCCACGGAAACACAGCGCATGATTTGCGGCTATCCCGAACGTACAGACTATGTCGATTCGCAGGGAAACGACTGGCGGCCCTGCACGGAGTGGGGCTGCCGGGCGGGCGAACTGGCCGATGTGGTGCAGCAGGCTTGGTGGACGAAACGCCGCCGTATCGACGTGGACAACACGCCCGATCCGGAACTGTACCGTTACGGCATCCATGCACCGGAGTTCTGGGTGAACGTCACGGTTGCGCCCGGCAACTATCATGTGCGGTTGAAGTTCATGGAGACCTATGACCGTCTTCATCCCAGGAAAGTGCCCAAGATTGGCGATAGTCCGCTGTCGCTGGATGGAATAACGGTTCTGATCAACGGCGAAGAGCGCGTGAAGGACATGGAAGTTGCGAAAACGGCCGGGGGACTGAACCGGGCGGTTGATCTGGTGTTCAACGGCGTTCAGCCGAGCCACGGCGTGATCGAATTGCGGTTCCGCAACCCGGTCGGCATCGCTGCCGTTCAGGCCATCGAAGTCGGCCCTGGAGACGGTGGCGAAGGGATAACTCCTGTGCCCGTTACCGTGCCGGTGCCGGAAAAATAGGGTGCGCCGCTTGGGCACGAAACGCACGGCGGGCACAAAGTGGGGAGACTCTCTTTGAGCACAACCGGGGTTAGGTCCAACACCCCGCGCGGCGACGTGGACGCGTCAGAGCGCGCTTCGGAAACGACTATTACCAGGGCATGATGGTGTGGTCACTGCCCACTGCGCTCGAAGGCAAGGACCCCGGCGTACCGGCAAAACCGGGCGGGCGTGTGGCGCGAGTTATCGCCGAGGCAACAGGCGAATCGCGATGGAGGCCCAAACGGGTACTTATGGGCAGGACATTTTACTCTCTCTTCCTCGAAAGTCAGTGACAGGAAAGTCTTGCGTCGAATCGTACGACACGCTAAGTCCTTATTTTAAAAGATTTAACACTACACCTGCATCCCTCAAAACCCATTGACAAACTATATACATTATAGTATCATATTGTTAGACTCTTAACACTCTTCCGTTGAAACGCTCGCCCCACATGGAGCCCACTTCAGGAGGTCCTGTCATGTGTAGACATAGGCAAGGTTGAAGTTATTGCCCTGACTGTCGTTTTAGAGCATCAATCCGCACGGGTCGGTTCCTGTCCAAATGAGTGCGTCCCAACCAATGTGATGACGCTTGACGCTGCAGCGTCCGCGCCACACCAAAGCGGCAAGGAGGTATTATGGAATGCAAGGCAAATCGCTTGAACCCGGGGCAGGAGGTCTCCTCAAAGGCAAGCGTCGTCCCCCTATGGTTGAAGGTCGTCTACACGGCATTTGTGTGCGTGCTCGTGCCTTACTACTGGACGGCCTACGGTCCGCTAAACTTTCTTTACTTCTGTGACATAGCCCTGCTGGTGACCCTTCCCGCCATTTGGCTCGAAAACAAGTTTCTGGTAAGCGTGCAGGCCGTAGCCATTCTGTTGCCGCAGTTCTTGTGGGTAACGGACTTCGTCTGCAACGTCTTCTTCGGGAAAGGCCCGATTGGAATGTCGGCGTACATGTTCAATGCAAACATCCCCCTTTTCGTCCGGGGTCTCTCGTCTTTTCACGGCTGGATGCCGTTCCTGCTGCTTTACCTGGTTTGGAGGCTCGGATACGATCGGCGGGCGTTTGCGGTCCAGTGTGTCTTCGGGATAACGTTGTTGCTTGTGTGCTATTTCTTTACCCCCGCACCTCCGGCCCCGGAATCCAATCCGAACGCCGCTGTGAATATCAATTACGTCTTCGGCCCGAGCGAGATGCAGCCGCAGCAATGGGTAGCCCCGGGATTGTGGCTGACATTCTTGCTGCTGCTCTTCCCCTCAGTGTTCTATCTGCCGACCCATCTGACCCTCACCAAACTTTTCGGGTCTGGGCACTGTACTCACTCGGAAAAGGCAGCGCCTGACAACAATTCGCTGGCATATCCTCCAGAGTGAAGCGAGTTGTGGTTCTTCAGCCGGTGAGTGAATGAAAAACCATAAGTCGTTGTCGCCCGTTGGACTTGTCTCACACAAAAGTGCCGTCAAGACGGGTTTCCCTGATAGTAACCCGTCTAACTTTACTACGGGACAAATGCTCAAAGCGCTGGTCACCATGCAGGTATACGTTGGGCCAGTTGTACAGGAAACACCGCGGCGGCCCGACAAGGGGCGGCTGTCTCGCGACCCAACTCTTTGCCGCAGCGGAGAGGAAAGCGTCTTAGGCAGGCTGAGACACAAACAGCGCCAAGACCCGTAAGTCCTTGGCGCTGTTTGATTGATTGCATGGTGCCCGAGGCGAGACTTGAACTCGCACCCCTCGCGGGACTAGATCCTTAGTCTAGCGTGTCTGCCAATTCCACCACCCGGGCGGGTGTCTTTCGACCGGCGAATAATACCGGATGAAGCCGGTCCGATGCAAACCGATCACCCTGCCGAGCGGCATCCAATGAGAATAAAAGAGGCTGGAAGCCTCTTCCACGGTGGACACGGCGCCCTGCCGCTTCATTTGCATCCGGACCCGGCGCGGTTACGCTCGAATTGCCCCCCACTCCCGTGCTACTTTCTTGTGCGGAGGTCTTGCACCATGAAAAAGCCCAAGAGCGGACAGTACTTTGACTTTCGTGACGGACTCATCAGCATGCTGCGCATGTCGCTCATCAAGGCGACGGGCACGGACGTGGGCGAGGCCATGCAGAAGCCGTTCATCGCAGTGGTCAATTCGCACACGGACCTGAACCCCGGCCACATGCATCTGCGCGCGCTGGCGGAACGGGTCAAGGAGGGCGTCATCGCCGCCGGGGGACTGCCCTATGAGTTCAATGTGCCGGCACCCTGCGACGGCATGGCCGAGGGCCACGAGGGCATGCGATTCATCCTGCCGCAACGCGAACTCATCGCCAATATCGTCGAAACGCACGTGCGCAGCATGATCTTCGACGGCATCGTGCTCATCGCGAGTTGCGACAAGATCATCCCGGGCATGCTCATGGCGGCCGCCCGTCTGGACCTGCCCGCCATCATGCTCACGGGCGGTGCGAACGCCTGGCAGGTGCGCACCTCCCCCGAATACAAGGGCAGCGTCGATTTCAAGGACTACGCGGGCACGCCCCAGGCCCTCTCGTGCTGCACGGCAGCGTCCTGCGGGGCCTGCGAGGTCATGGGCACCGCCAACACTTTCCAGTGCCTTGCGGAGGCCATGGGCCTCGCCCTGCCGGGCACGGCCAACATCCCGGCATTCCACACCGCAAAACTCACGGCAGCCCGCGAAACCGGAAAGCGCATCGTCGGCATGGTGGAAGAGGAACTGACCGCCCGGAAGATCCTCACGCGCGAAGCCCTGATGAACGCGGTCGTCGTCGACCTCGCCATCGGCGGTTCGACCAATTCCACGCTGCACCTGCCCGCGCTCGCCCACGAACTGGATATGGAACTGCCGCTCTCTGTCTTCAATGACTTGAACAAGCGCATTCCCACGCTGCTCTCCATTTCCCCGAACGGTCCCCACGGCATCATCGACCTCTTCAACGCGGGGGGCGTCGGCGCCGTCATGAAAGTCCTCGCCGACGACCTCAACACGGACTGCCTCACCGTCACGGGCAAGCCGCTCCGCGACAGTATCGCCCAGGCGGAAATCCTCGACGCATCGGTGATCCGCCCCAAGAGCGCGCCCTATCTGCCCGAGGGGGGAACGGTCATCCTCTACGGCAACCTCGCCCCCGACGGCGCCGTGGTCAAGCAGTCCGCCGTTGCGCCTGACCAACTTGTTTTCGTGGGTCGCGCCCGGGTGTTCAACCGCGAAAAAGAGGCGCTGCTGGCCTTCGATGCCAATACCATTCGGGAGAACGACGTCCTCGTCATCCGCTATGAGGGTCCCAAGGGCGCACCTGGCATGCCCGAAACCCTCGCCGTCACGATGGCCGTCGCCCACTGCGGGCTCAAGCGCGTCGCGCTCGTCACCGATGGACGTTTCTCCGGCGCGAGCGAAGGCCCCTGTGTCGGCCACGTCTCGCCGGAAGCCGCCGCAGGCGGTCCCATTGCGGCCGTTCAGGACGGCGATGAAATAGAAATAGACATTCCCAACCGCACCCTCAGTCTGCTCAATGTGGATATTGCCGCACGGATGAAGGATGTCGTTCCCGTGCAACACGAAATCCCCGCGGGATTCATGCGGCAATACGCGAAATACGTCACCTCGGCAGCCAGGGGCGCCGTCATGGAATAGTGAAACCAGGGATGGGCCAAGATGAACCTGATGCTTTGCATGCATGGGGAAGCGGAAGAACTTCCCTTCCTCCCGGAAATCGCCGCGTTGGGTGCCGGGTTGGAGTTGGGAAGTTATGGCATGATGGGCGTCCGCTCTGAAAGCAATTGGAGGACCCGCCTTTCCATGCACGAGGCTGTCCGCAGTCAATTCGCAGGCCCCCTTGCCGTTCACGGCCCCTTTATCGGAATGGATTTTGCACACATCGACCACCTTCTCAAGGAGGCCGTTCAACACCGGATGGACTTGACCTTCGACGCCGCCCAACGGCTCAACGCGCTCCGGGTGGTGGTGCATGGCGGCCACAAGCCTGAAGTAGACCTGTTCAAAATCCACGGTCCCTGGCTGCGGGAATGCACCCAGTTCTGGCGGCAGGAGATTCCCCGCTGGGCCGATGCGGGCATCCAAATAGTCCTTGAGAACGACTTTCAGGATTCACCGGACCTGCTGGTACAGCTTGTGGATATCGTGGACAGCCCCTTTCTCGGCCTCTGCCTGGATATCGGCCATCAGCACGCCTTTTCCACATTGGATGCGGTGGAATGGGTGCGCGGGATGGACAAGCGCCTGTATCACGTCCATCTCCACGACAATGACCGCACGGGAGACCACCATTGGCCCCTCGGCCGCGGAACGGTCCGTTTCGAGCCCCTATATGAAGCCATTCAGCGCCATGCTCCGGGGGCGACCCTGTCCGTCGAAGTCCAGGACACCATGGAGACCAAGATGGCTGACCTGCGCGGGCTTGCCGAACGTTTCGCTGTCTTTCGAGACACACTTGGCCCGAAAGAATAGCGCAGAGATGTGAACGCGCATTGACTGGGCTCCTTGCCACTATATCCCGACACGTTCACCAGACGTGACGATTCAGACATGAGTGGGGCAT
>CAIJOU010000179.1 GCA_903822375.1 Candidatus Hydrogenedentota bacterium | reverse complement strand
CTTACAGGCGAAACCAACGCCCATCTTCAAACCGATGCACTCGCCTTTTATTGTCTCTTCGACCTTTTCCTGACGGCTGTCAACAATCCTGCCGACCCCAGGTGCGCGGAAACACGCAAGGCTTGGGACCACAATTATGACACGTTTCAGGAGCAGGCCGGACTTGTTGCCGGGGCAATGGGGAAGAATCTTTTTCCACTCCTGATCACCACCAGCGAGCGGTATGCAGTGGATTTCAGGAAAGGGTCCAGATTCTGGGCGCCCCGTTTCCGTCCTGAAGACTACCTCCATCCGCTTTCGACGGAGGTTGTTTGCGGGGGGAAGACAGACCACGTTGCGTGGTGGCATGGGTCCGCCGATGCGGACGGCGACAAGGTCAGCAATGCGGACGAACTTAGCGCAATCGCGCCGGACTGGCAGAAAGAGGCCGTCACGGAGGCTGTTCGCGCGCGTTTCGTCCGTGAGGCGGCGGGCACTGAGGTCTGGTTCGCGGTTGAATCGGACGGCGGCAAGCCTGCGGAGAATGGTCCCGCCGGGGGAGCGCAACACTGAGAAAAGGACGTGCCGCGGCATGACTTGGCGAAAACACACAACCTCTGAGGAACTCCCGCCATGCCCATGAAGTTCCTTCCCGTCCGCCGCGGCTTGCTGACACTTCCCATGGTCATGAGCATCTCGGTGGCGCTGCTTGCCCCGTGCACTTCCCGGGCTGCGTGCGGGAAAGACATAGAAGATGGGTTTGCCGACACGGCCGCCGTCAACGCGGGGACCTGTCTGAAGCTGCGCGATGGCCGGCAACCCAAGGAAGGCCCGACGGCGGACGCGCAGGCGGAAGCGCCGTCCGAGTATCGCTGGTACGCCATGCTGTGCATGGCAAACGCGTATCCCGGACTGAAAAGCGAGGACTTGATCAACAACCTTTTCGACCCGGTCATGGGGGTCATCGCACCCGGGATCGAACCAGTAAACACCTTTGGCGATATGCGGGACAATTATTTGCTCTGGGTGCCCAATATCGGCGCCGGCTACAACATCTCGCCGCATTTTTCATTGTTTCTCACCCTGGGCTACGGTGCCGGACCGGCGCATACCAAGGACAGCGCCCCATCCCTGTTCCTGGTGCCCCTCCACCTGTCCTTCGATATGAAGAGGAGCGCCTTCACCGTCACACCGGGCATTGACTACTTCCCCTTCGGCATGGTGGAACAGCGCGACTACCACGGTCTTAAGGACCGATTGCGCGCCATCCGACCCACGCTTGGGGTGCGTGTTCCGTGGACATATGCCGGATATGAAGCCCGTGTAAAGCTCGGACTGTGGCCCTTGAAAGATCTGATAAACGTCAAGCTTGAAGATACCTGGAGTATCTGGAGTGTCAATGTGAACGTGGGCATGGACATTCCAGTCAACCGCCGGAATCAAGTCAACGTCAACATCGGCCAAAGCGTCTTCTTTGCCCATGACGACGATTTTGGCGGCACTGTCTTCTCGGTCACATGGAAACATCTCTTCTAAGCCCTTGGGGAGAACGGCGGCCCAGGCTTTATAGAGTCAAGAGGCTGAAGCGGGAACACCTTGATTCCGAGGTCCTGTTCGGTACCCCGAAGACCTTTTCCTGCCTCATCGCCCAGGCATCACCGGAGGAGTTGCAGGCTCTTATCTCGAGGTTGGTGAAGTCCGTGGAGGTCTCCCCGAGGGCGGTCCAACTCACCCTTATCGAGCGCCTGGAAGTGGCCCTAAAAGAAGAACGTGAGCGCAAATGTAGTAGTCCCGGGGCGGATTTGCGCTCACTCATATTGACTAGAGCATATTAAGAAATTATACCTACGAGACAGTGGCAAAAGAAACCTCGCGTGTCGCTCGAAGTTATTTTGGAGAGAGCGTAGGCGATTGCATCCTGCAGTTCGTCCCGGGTGCGGGCCTTGGCGCTGCGAAGAAGGCTCTTAACCTTGGCCCACATCAGTTCTATGGGGTTGAAGTCGGGACTGTAGGGCGGCAGGTACCACAGGTCCATACCCGCGTTGCGCAACAACCGGGCTATGGCGGCAGGCTTGTGTGCGGAAAGATTGTCCATGACTACGATGGCTCCGGGGGACAAGGAGGGGATGAGCACCTGCTCGACATAGGCTTCAAAAGACGGCGCATCCATCGGGCCATCCAAGACCATGGGTGCAATCGCTGATTCCCAGGTGATGCCCGCTATCAGCGTGGTAGTGTTCCAGTGTCCATGGGGAGCGTAATCCACGGCACGCTCTCCCTTTCTTGCGCGGGCAAAGGTGCGCGTCATATTTGTCTTCGCCCCCGTTTCGTCAAGATACACCAAGCAGCGCGGGTCTACCCCGGTCAGCCATTCGCACCAAGCCTTGCGCTGGGAGGCTATGTCCTGCCGACGCTGCTCGCTCGGATATAGAGACTTTTTTTTCGTGTGAAGCCGAGTCTCTTGAGGGTGTTGTGAACGGAAACAACCGACACATTCACTCCGCTGCGATCGCGCAACTCCGCCAGTGTGGCGTCCGGGTGAAGCAGTACATCCTGCTCAAGCCGGCGCAGGGACTGTTCCGAAAAGGCGGGCTTTCGGCCAGCGTTCTGGGGTTTGGGCGCCAACGACCCCGAGTCACGGTAGCGCTCAAGAATGTTCTGCACCGTGCCCTTGGGAATCCTGAAGTGCTCGGCAATCTGTCCCATGGATTGGCCGTCTACCACGCGCGCGGCCACGACACGCTTGCGAAGGTCAATGGAAGTAGCTCTCATGCCCCCAGTATAACACCGTAGGCATATTTAATTAAAGTGCTCTAG
>CAIJOU010000178.1 GCA_903822375.1 Candidatus Hydrogenedentota bacterium | reverse complement strand
GTCGCAATTCGGCCACCCCGGGGAAAGGCCGGACTGCTGGTGCTCACGGACCAGTACTACCCCGGCTGGCAGGCCTGCGCGGACGGCGCGGCGCGCCCCATCGAACGGGTGTGGAAGAACTTCCGCGGCCTTCGCCTCACGGGAACGGAAGAAGAAATCGTGTTCCGTTATCGGCCGTGGACCTTCTACACCGGCACGGCAATTTCGGCAGCCACATGTCTGGCGGCCGCGGGACTCATGCTTTGGAACTGCAGAAAGGCTCGAAAGACGAGGGCATATTCAGGCGCAAACGCTTGAAAGGCGTGCGATTTAAGTCCCCCTTTGAAAGGGGGCAGCCGTGAAGCGGCGGGGGATGTTGCCTTGATCCCCCCCTGTCGTCTCGCCCGCCCATGTTGAACCCGCCCTCCCGGTCCGTATAATAACCCTCGGCACGCAATGGCAGCCCAAACAGGAGACTTACCATGTCCATGACCCGCCGCAGTTTTCTTGCCGCCGCCGGACTGGCCGCGGCTCCGATGTTCATTTCCCGCAGCGCCTTCGGTGCCAATGACCGCATCCAGGTCGGATTCATCGGCGTGGGCAGGCGCGCGCAGGACCACATCAAACTCGTGGAGGGCATGCAGGGCGTGGCTGCGGCGGACCTCAACACCGCGCGGTTGACCAAGTTCAAGGACAAGGGCTGGAAGGTCTACACCGAATACCGCGAGATGCTCGCAGACCCGTCCATTGACGCCGTGGTAATCGCCACGCCGGACCACTGGCACGCGCTGCCGTCCATCGACGCCTGCAACGCGGGCAAAGATGTGTACGTCGAGAAGCCGATGACGCTGACCATCCGTGAGGGGCGGCTCATGGTCGAAGCGGCGCGCAAGAACAAGCGCATCGTCCAAGTGGGCAGCCAGCAGCGCTCCACCATGCCGAACGTCATCTCCTGCCGGTTCATCCGCGACGGCGGCCTGGGCGCCATCAAGGAAGTGCACTCGTCCAACTACCCCAGCCCGTGGGACTGCGACCTGCCGGAACAGCCGGTCCCGGAGGGGCTCAACTGGGACGCATGGTGCGGGCAGACCACACCGCGGCCCTATCACAAAGACCTGTACCTGCCCCGCGCCGAGGGACGGCTCGACGCCAAGGGCCGGCCGCTGGGCTGGATCTCCTACCGGCCCTATTCGGGCGGCGAAATGACCGGCTGGGGCGCGCACGGACTGGATATGATTCAGTGGGCGCTGGGCATGGACAATTCGGGCCCCGTGGAAATCTGGGCCGACATGGATGCGCCCGAATCGGAACGCTTCGGCTTCTCCATCGCCAAGGAGGGCGCGTGGGCCAACGGCGGCGCGCTGACGGCCCCCGTGCACATGCGCTATGCCAACGGCACGGTGCTCTACATCGACGGCCGGGGCAACGCGGGCGGCGGCACTTTCATCGGCGAGCGCGGTACGGTCAGCACCAAACGCGGCGAATTCAAAGCTGACCCGCCCGAACTGGAGAAAGAAATCACCAAGGGCAAGGAGAACAAGCCCGACGGCAGCGACACGCATATGGCCAACTGGCGCGACTGCATCCGTTCGCGCGAACTGTCCGTGGCGGATGTGGAAATCGGGCACCGATCCTGCACGGTCTGCCACCTGGGCAACATAGCGCGGTGGGTGGGCAAACCGCTCAAATGGGATCCGGTGGCGGAGAAGTTCGACAGCGACGAGGCCAACGCCTATGTGAGC
>CAIJOU010000177.1 GCA_903822375.1 Candidatus Hydrogenedentota bacterium | reverse complement strand
GCTTCCGTCTCAACCCGAGTTCACCGCGCCGCCCGCCGCCGGCATGGACGTCTGGAAGGCCGGCCTTGCCGCGCGCATCCGTTCTGTCTGCGCAGTACCCGAGCGGGCAAACATCGAGCCCGACGAGTTCGGTTCCGTTCGGGCGGAAAACGTGACCGTGCACCGCGTGTACCTCTCCCCCGAGAAGGGTATCATCGTGCCCGTGCTGAGTGCGGCCAAAGGCGACATTTCGCACGGCCCCGCCGTGCTCATCGTCTCCCCGCGCAGCAAACTGCTCACCCTTGACTCCCCCTTCGCGCACCGCCTGCTCTCCAAGGGGCTGCGCGTCTGTGCCGCAGACCTGCGCGGCACGGGCGAGTCCGCCGCAGGCGACTTCGAAATCGCCACCGACCTCTGGATGCTCGGCCGCACCCTGCCGGGAGACTGGATTGCGGACATCGACTGCGTGACCCGCTGGCTCAAGACACAGCCCGGCGTCACCGGCGTTTGCCTTGCGGGTGAGCGCGGCATGGGTGAGACAGTCCTGCTTGCTGCGGCCTGCACGCCTGAAATAGACCGCGTCATCGCGGAAGCACCGATGGAATCCTACCGCTCGCTCATTTCCCACGAAGTACGCCAACCCGCAAGCATCTACCTGCCGGGAGTGCTGAAGTATTTCGACATCCCCGGTCTTGTTTCAGCAATCGCCCCCAGGCCCTGCGTTCTGTCCGGCAACCTCGACCGGGAGCGCGCATTCGACGACTTGGTGCAGTAAGCATCTGACCCCGTATCCGCCGTGCGATTCTCTCGACCGCACCGGGAGTTCTTGGTCCCCCCTTGGGGGGGCTTGTCCCGCCGAAGCCTCCAGGCGAAGGCGGATGGCCTGAAAGGCCGGGGGTGTATGCCCGCCGAGTTGTGGCGTGGTTTCCCGACCACGCCACTCTTCCGACCGCAGGTCTGAGTCTGTATAAAAGACATACACCCCCGCCCCGCCTGCGGCGGGACCGCCCCCCTTCCGGCAGAAAGTAACCATAACTCCTTATCTTTCAATAAGAAACACCTCGACAGCCACCGTCTCATTTTCGCAGGCGCCGACCTCAACAAACCCCCTTGACAACCACCGTTAGAGATGATACAATTTGTATACAAAGAGTTTGATTGCAAACTTTGTGCTCCAAAAACTGAAAGGAAACGGTCATGAACATCCTGCTGATTGCACCCGCCGCCGGGAATTGGCGCAAGATTGCCCGGAGACCTTTCTTCAACGGCAAGACCTTCCGATTCTCAATGCTTTCGCTGTTGTCGGTTGCCGCCCTTTCCCCCAAGAACGCCAAGATTACCATCGTCGATGAACAAACCGAAGATGTCCCCGAAGGTCCCTTCGACCTTGTGGGCATCACCGCCATGACTGCAGTCGCTCCGCGGGCTTACGCCCTTTGCGACCATTTCCGGTCCAAAGGCATACCGGTCGTCATGGGCGGATACCACGCGTCGCTCAACACAGAAGAAGCCCTGGCGCATGCGGACGCCGTGGTTTCCGGACCGGCCTATGGCGCCTGGGAACAGGTTTGCGCGGACGTGCAGGCGGGCCGTCTCGAACGCGTCTATCACGGCGACCCGTCCGCCACACCCCCCGTGCATCTGCCGCGCCATCTGATTGCCAAAGATCAATACGTCACTGTGAGCGCCACCTTCGCCACGCTGGGCTGCACCAACCACTGCCAGTTCTGCTCCATCAACCGGTTCCACGGCGGCCAGCGCCACACCCGCTCCGTCGCGGACATGGTCGCAGAACTGACCGCCATGCCGGACGACTTCTTCGTCTTCGTGGACGACAACCTGACACAGGACCGGCCGTATGCGCTGGAACTGTTCAAAGCCCTCGAACCGGCGCGCAAACGCTGGATCACGCAGGTGTCGATTGACATTGCGGAGGACGATGAACTGCTTTCGGCCATGCGCGCCGCCGGATGCATGGGCGTCTTCGTGGGGCTTGAAACGTTCAACGAAGAAAACCTGCACGCGCAGGACAAGGAGTTCAACAAGCCGGCGCACTACCGCGAGGCGGTGGCCCGGTTCCACGCCCACGGCATGTACGTCGAGGCCGGCGTCATCGTAGGGTTCGACGCCGACGACGCCAACGTGTTCCGCAACACGCTCCGCATGCTCGACTGGATTCGGATCGACGCCATCCAACTGGCCATCCTGACACCGCTGCCGGGCACCGTGCTCTACGAGTCCATGGAGCCGCGCATCATCGACCGCAACTGGGAGCACTACGATTTCCGGCACGCCGTGTTCGAGCCCAGGCACATGAGCGCAGCCGACCTGCAGGCCGGCGCCGACTGGATCATCCGGCGCTTCTACTCACCCTGGCGCATTCTCCGGCGCGTTCCCCGCTGGGCGGCCGTCCCGGGCGGGTTGCGCCATTGCCTCTACATCCTTGCGCTCAACCTGGCCTACTACGGCCGCGTGCGCCGCTTCCATATCGAAGGGCAAGACCCCGCGAAACCAGCAACAGGCGCGACCCACCGCGCCGGAAAAAAGAGCCTGCGCGCGGCCTGACCGTGACCACAGGTCAATACGCGGCCCAATGTCCATTATCAATTGTCGAAGAGGCTTCCGGCCTCTTGGCATGCCCCATGGTGCGCTTCAGCGTGCTTTGGCCCCGAAGGGGCCGCACAACAATAGCCCCGGGCGACCGAAGGGAACCCGGGGTTAACAACCCACACAGGCCCGCCCCTGAAAGGGGCGAACAAAACGCAGACGCGGCATCTTGCCGGGTTCTTCGAGACACCCGGGTATTGCCCCGAACGCGGCAGGATGCCGCGTCCACACATCGGCACAATTGCGGTGCTCTCAGGCAATCTCCTGTTCGTATCAGCGCTGCCCACCCAGTAGCACCGCCTCCACTTGGCCTGCGGGCACCGGCATTTTCAACGTCACCTGATCGCCCTCAATGCTCACAGGTATCTCCGTCCCCTCCGCGAGCAACCGCGCTGCAGTGAGCGCGGGCACGACCGTCTTCAACTGGACCTCATAGGTCTGTGCTTCCTGGCTCGTGTTGTGCACCGTGATCAGGATGGCCTTGTCTCTGCTGAACCAATGGGCCTCTCCCGGTCCGTTGAGGCTCAGGCCGATGTCGTCGTGAAACGCGCCGTTCCAGAAGAAATCGGCGGCCTGCGCGTTCATCCTTTTCCCGCGGCCGATGTCCGTCGGGCACCAGTAGGGCACGCCGCCGAGCGTGGCATCGCCGAAGAGCGGGTGTTCGGGCAGGGTGTAGCGGTACATCTGCGGGAAGGACTTGGCACCGGGGTGGTCGGGCCAGAAACCGCCCTGCGAGAGGTCCACGTACTGTCCCGCCCCTTCCCACGCGCCCTCTATCCAGCAGAAGAATTTGGGATTGACGGGACCGAGCGCCGCATAAAGTTCCTTCAGCATTTGGACGTGCCCGGCGGCCCAGCCGGTGGCCGGCGTGGCATGGCCGTGGGATTTGTCAAAACACAGGACCGACGGCGCCGCGCCGATCTGGTCCAACTGCACGCCGTCCCCGTGATAGCGCTCCGCCACGCGCAGTGTCTCGTTCTTGATGTGTTCGCGGTAGCCGGAACAGCCGGGGCACGCGACATGAAAGGTCTCGCCGCCGATGACTTCCTTGCGCGGGTTGCCGTCTTCCGTTGTCGCGGCCCAATCCGGGTGGGCCTGATAGGTGGGATTGGTGACGTTGAGCAGCCGGGCATTCAGGTAGTAAACGGCCAGCATCTTGTCGTCGCGGATCTTCGCCGCGAGCCGCAGCAGCCCCGCCTCGCCGCCCATGGCCTCCGCAGGCAGGTGATCCGGATAGGTGCTGTCGTGACCGCGGCCAAACCAGCCGACCAGATGCACGCCGTCCATGCCGCCGCGCGCAAATGCATCCACCTGCGCCTGCGCCGCGTCATAGGTGCCCTTCTCCTGCGACTTCTGCACATCCCTGAGCCAGGCATCCTCGACGGGCCGTGCGAGGATGACCACCCCGGGCACGCTCGGCATCGCCTTGATCGCCGGCGAGATTTCCGGCCTGTGCGCCCAGCCGCGGAACCAGTCGCGGTACCGGTCGGCGGCGGCGTGCCAATCCGTGGAAAGCGCCTGCCACAGGACCATTGGCGAATGCCACGCGCCGCCGGGTGCCACAAAGGGATACTGTAGAAACGTCATCTGGCGGCCCTCGCCGCCAAAGGCCAGTTGCTTGTAGACCATTTCCCTGTCAAACACATGCACCGCGACGCCGCCGTCGCGCCCCGAATAGGCCATATACTGCATCGAGGCCGGCACCGGATAGGACAGGTGCTGGATGGATTTGGCGAGCGTGTTCCAGGGATCGTCAATGCGCTGGCCGGGCCGGTTCGGCACCACCAGGAATCCGCCCGTGCGATCCTGAACGTTGCGCAGGCACGGCCCAATCACCCCCGCGACGGTGCCTGCGGCGTGGTTTTCCAGCTGGATGTCCCAGGTGACTTCGCCTTTGGCTGCGTCCACCCCTGCCCGCGCCCGAAGCTGCACGGCAAGCCCCTCAAAGGATTCCACGGAGAAGTCGTAGCCGTGTTCACCCCGCGCGACGACCTCTGCGTCGGGCCCGACCATCCGCCAGGACCGCGCCGCCCAAATATCCGGTGCCTCCGAGTAAAGGATTACAAACAGCGGGTCCCCCTGGGCATACGCCAGCCGCTTCTCCCCCAGCGACAATTCGAAGCCTTTGGACTCCAAGCCAAGACCGAACCCCGCATTCGCCAATGCGGGGAGGGCCAGCAACGCCAAAGCCGCGACCAGCAGCATAAAGTTCCATCTTTTCACAGCCGTTTCTCCATCCTCTTGGCGGACAAAATGCCGCCGCAGTCCATGATAAGTGCAACGAACCCGGGAAACAACGGCAAAGCACGGCCGGGCTGAATATAACACCCACCCGTTGGGTGTTATATTCGCCGCTTGCGTCCGCAGATTCAGGCACTCCATCCCTGCCCCACAATTGGAAGGGACATCGCAAACCGTTTAGAATAAGCACCATTCTTTTATATTGGGAAAGGATTGTCCGCATGATGCGCTTTTTGTTGCTGTCTCTTCTGTTGGCCCTGCCGATCGGATTGGGCTGGGCGGACGATTCCGTGCAGGTGGTGATGAGCAGCCAGGACGGGTCGAAGAGCCTGTCGGCGGAAAAGCCGCTCCGCTTTGGCAAAGTCCGCAAGACCAAGGACCCGGTCATTGAGGTGGACCTTTCCAAGACCTGCCAGACCGTTCTCGGGCTGGGAGCGTCCCTGGAGCATGCCACCTGCGAGAACCTGTCCAAGCTTTCGCCGGAGCTGCGCGAGCAGGTCATCGACAAGCTGGTGAACCCCGAGACGGGTATCGGCATGAACCTGATGCGGGTCTGCATCGGAACCTCGGACTTCGTCGGCGAACCCTACTACAGCTATGACGACCTGCCCGAAGGCGAGACAGACCCCGAGCTGGCCAAGTTCTCCATTGAGAAGGACAAAGCCTACGTCCTCCCGGCGATCAAGATTGCGCTGCAGAAGAACCCGAACCTGTTGATCTTTGCCTCCCCCTGGAGCCCCCCCGCGTGGATGAAGACCTCGGGCAAACTGGGCACGGGCCGGCTCAAGCCGGAATGTTACCCGGCATTCGCAAAGTACCTGCTCAAGTTCATCCAGGCTTACGAGGCTGAGGGCGTGCCGATCTACGCCATTACCGTGCAGAACGAGCCGGACATGAGCGACCCCAACTATCCGACAACGTTGTGGAACGGTGAGGAGCAGCGCGATTTCATCCGTGACCACCTCGGACCTTTGTTCAAGCAAAACAGCGTGAAGTCCCTCATCTGGTGCTGGGACCACAACTGGAACAAGCTGGAGTTCCCACGTGCGGTGCTTTCCGACCCGCAGGCCGCGCAGTACGTGGACGGCACCGGGTTCCACCTGTACGAGGGCAGGGTGACCGCCCAGTCGGCGTTCCATCAGGAGTTCCCCCGACAAGCACATCTACTTCACCGAAGGCTCCGTGTTTCGCGCCAATGGCGCGATACGGCTGACCCACATCCTTCGGAACTGGTCCCGTTCGTACAATGCCTGGGTGATCATGCTGGACCAGCACCAGAAGCCCAACCGCGGCCCGCACGACGCCAGCGCCACCTGTATTGAACGGTTGGACGACGGCACGGTCCGCTATAATTTCGACTACTACATGCAGGGACAGTTTATGAAGTTCATCCAGCGCGGCGCCGTGCGGGTGGAGTCATCGCTTCCCGACATGCGGACGTTCAGCAATGTGGCCTTTGTGAATCCCGACGGGCGGGTGGTCATGGTGGCGGCCAACGCCAGCCGTGACGCCCAACCGTTTGCGCTGAAGTGCGGCGGAAAGATGCTCAACACAGAACTGCCCGCCGGCACGGTGGCCACCTATCTGTGGCAGAAAGGCGATTAGAAGGTGTGGGACAGCCGACCGGCTGTCCGGCATGTGACGCAGACTCAAGAAACGGCGGGCGAGGACGCCTGTCCCTTATTTTCCTGGCGAGAGAGGCTTTTCCCATGAGACACGGATGGATAACATGCTTTGCGGCCCTGGTGCTGGCCGTTGCGTTTCTGAGCGGAGCCGGGAGCGTGCTGGCGGGCGATACGCCCGCGACCGCCCCGGCGGCGCATCCGCTGTATGCGTCCCTGCTTCAGGCGGCCAAGGCGCGGGACCTTTACGGGGCACTGGAGTTTGTCCAGGCCAAACAGGGGCTGGCCGACCGCGATGAGGACGGACGCGACCCGCTGCTCATCGCCGCGGCAACGGGGCAGCCGCATCTTCTGAACGCGCTGCTGGCCGCCGGCGCGAAGAGGGAATCCGGAGACAAGGCGGGCGACACCGTGCTGCACCTCGCCGCCCGCGCCGCCGACCTCTACACCGTCCGCATGCTCAAGCAGATGGGCTTTGGCCTTGATGTGCAGAATACTGCCGGGGAAACGCCCCTGCATCAGGCCAGCCATGACGGGTGTGTCGAGATGGTGAAGACGCTGCTGACCATGGGCGCGAGCACCACCATCTCCGCGGGCACCGATGTGGTCGTGACCCCCTGCACGGCGGCACTGGCTTCGCAACGCTGGGATGTAACCGCGGTCTACCGCGCGCTCGGCTTCGATCCCGGCCCCCACGATTCCGCCGCATACGGTGATCTGCCCGCATTGAAGGAATATGCCGCGGCCAATCCGAAATTGCTGGCCCAGGACGACAAGATTGGCCGCAGCCCGCTGTTTTATGCGGTTTCAGGCGACCGTCTTGAAGCGGCCACATTCCTGATGGACCAGGGTGTTCCCCTCAATGAATCCGTCTTCGACGCGGACACCCCGTTCTTCACCGCCCTGCAGATGTCCAACAAGGCCATGATTGAGGCCTTTCTGAACCATGGCATCGACATAAACGTGCGAGACAACACGGTCTTTGGAAATACCGCCCTCAACCGGCTCGCCGGGGACGGCAACACCGACATGTTGCGTTTCATGATCGACAAGGGGGCCCGGGTCAATCAGTCCAATCTGCGCGGATACACGCCGCTGCACGCTGCCGCCGACGCGAACCAGTTTGAAGCGGTGAAGTTCCTGGTCAGCATGGGCGCGATGCCCGGCATCAAGAACCGAATCGGCCAGACTCCCCTGCACATAGCCGCCCTTCGGGGCGAGCCCGACATCGCTACCGTGCTGCTGGACAACGGTGCGGATATCGGGGCCACGGACAGCGAACGCCGCACCCCGCTGCACCTGGCCGTCAGCAAAGACAGGGTGAGCATGGCGGTCATGCTCCTTGACCGCGGCGCCGACCTGGCAGTCAAGGACAAAAACGGCCAGACACCCCTGCATCTGGCCGCGGCGAAGGGCCTGCAGGATGCCGCCGAAATGCTGCTCAAGCGCGGTGCGGACCCCAACCTCCAGGACGCCCAGGCAGAAACACCCCTGCATTGCGCCGCAACCGCAAAGGCAGCCGGGGTGATTGCCTTGCTGCTTGCCAAAGCGGCGGACCCCAACATCGCCAACAAGAAGGGCCAGGGACCGCTGTACAACGCCGTTGCGGCCGACGACCTTCCCTGTGCGCAGGCTCTTCAGGCTGCAGGCGCCCTTGTTGACGTCACGGACAAGGACGGACGCACGCCCCTATTCGAGGCCGTGCACAGCGTCAACGACCGGCTGGCCAGATGGCTGACAGGGCTCGGCGTCCCCGTGAACGCCAAGTCCGCAGAGGGGCGCAACTCCCTGCATGAAACCGCCCAATACGGCTGCCTGGAAACGCTCCAGTTCCTGCTTTCCCAGAACGGCGAGTTGAACAAACCCGACCCGCAGGGGATAACGCCGCTGCACCTTGCCTCCGAACGCGGCAACGTGATGAACGTAAAGCTGCTCGTGGACAAGGGCGCGGACATGCGCGCGGTGGATGTGAACGGCCGACTTCCCATGCACTACGCGGCGGCCCAGGGGCATTGGGGACCGTGCCAGCTGTTCATCCTGCGCGGTGTTGACGTTAATGCAAGCGACGGCAAGGGAAACACCGTGCTGCATCTTGCCGCCGACGGGGGGCAGCAGCGGACAGTGCGGCTCCTGCTCGGGCGGAACGCGGACTTTCTCCGGAAGAATGCGGACGGGGACACGCCGCTAGCCCTCTCGGAACGCAGCACTGTCGGGGGGCGCGGGGCCTTGGGGCTTACCCCCATACAGGTTGGGCTGCAACAGGGACGGGAAGCAACCCTCATTCTGCTGCGGGCCGTGGTCATCGATGAAATCGCCCAAGCGGTGGTGCGGGGCGACATCGGCGGCCTGAAACAGATGCTCGAAACCTTTCCTCAGTTTGTGAATTCGCGGCGACTCGGACTGACCCCGCTGCACCGCGCCGCGGGCAAGCCCGCGACTGCGCTGGTCGACCTGTTGCTCGCCCACGGTGCCGATGTCAACGCCATTGAGGACACCTGCACCGGTTATACACCCCTTCACGAGGCCGCCGCGGCGGGACAGCGCGCCAATGCGGAAAGACTCATCGCCGCCGGTGCACCCGCAGGCCAGCCGACTGCCCTCGGAGTTGCCCCGGAGCAGGCCGCGCGTCAGGCAGGATTCACGTTGGTCGCCGACTGGCTAAAGACAAGATCTTCCTAAGCGGTTTGCGTCCAAAAAGCGCATTCCCCTAGCGTCTGAAACAGGAAGGAGGGCGGGGGTCTTGGGTACCCACCGCCCTCATCTGCGGGGTGTGTTTGAAACCGGTTTCCATAAACTACCGGAAACATATTCTGT
>CAIJOU010000176.1 GCA_903822375.1 Candidatus Hydrogenedentota bacterium | reverse complement strand
GCGTCGCCATGGCGCTGGCGCTGCTCGCCGATGACCCGGTGGCATGGCGGGTCGAGACCCAGTTCGCGGTGCGCGCCGCCGCGGTCGCCGTGGATGAGGCCCGCATCGAAACGGCCCCGTCGTGTTATGTGATGGGCATGCAGCAGCAGCGCGAAGCCGACGCCTGGGCGGCCGAGACCATGTTCAAGCGCGCCATCCTGCTGGACCCGCAATGGAGCTGGCCCCATGCGGCGCTGGGCAGCCTGATTGGGCGCGACGCGCCGGATCGGCTGGAAGAGGCCGAGCAGGCGCTGCGCAAGGCAATCGCACTCGATCCCGACTGGGCACGGCCGCACAACAGCCTGGCGGTGGTGCTGCGGCTGCGCGGGCGACTGGACGAGGCGGAAAACGAGGCCATGCGCGCGATCGAACTGGCCCCAGACGACATTGCCTCGCAGAACAACTACGCCAACCTGCTCGCCTATCTGGGCCGCATACCGGAAGCGGAGGAACATTACCACGCCGCGCTCAGCCTGGACCCGAACCATCCGCGCCCCTATTACAACCTGGCCTGCCTCTACGCCCAGCAGGGTCAGGTGGACGACGCCATGGAAATGCTCAGCGAGGCGGTGCACCGCTCCGACGCACTGCGACGCGACGCGATAAACGATCCCGACCTGGAGTCGCTGCGCGACCGCTCCGATTTTCAGGAACTCGTTTACGGGCCGCCCAGCAGTATCCCCGCACCGCCCGAGGGTTCGGGACCGGAAAGCGCCTCGCCGGAGACGGCGCCCGCGCCGGCCGAGCCCCATGCGGCCGCCCCCGCAGCCGTTCCGGCTGAAACGACCCAAACCCCCAACACGCCGCCCGGCGACACCACCCAGACCCCGACGAAGCCGGAAGGGGAAAAGTAGGCCGCGCCTGCGCCCACTCTTGATCTTCCCGGCCACCCATTCCCCTCATTCCTTCCATACTTCCCATCATTCCCGTTCCGGTCCCATCCCCCGCCCTTCTGGACTCTCGCCCCACACTTTCCCTAAGATGCTTGCAGAAGCGTCTTTCACCGGAAAGGAAAACCGTGCGATGCGTCCATCTTTCTTTTCTCTCAGCATGCTGGCAACCGGCGCGGTGCTGCTGGGTTTTAGCGCAACGGCCCAAACTTCCGCCACGAAGGAACCGCCCAAGATGTCCAAACCCGCCTATGAGGTCGCGGCCTATTACTTCCCCAGCTATCACCCCAACACCGCCTACTCAAAGGAGCACGGCGAAGGTTGGACGGAGTGGAATCTCCTCAAGCAGGCAGGGCCGCGCTTTGAGGGGCACCAGCAACCGAAAGTGCCGGCGTGGGGTTACGACGACGAGTCGGACCCGTCGGCAATGGCGCGACGCATTGACGCAGCGGCGGACCACGGGGTCACGGCCTTTCTGTTCGACTGGTACTGGCACGACACGGGTCCCTACATCGAGGGCGGACTGGAGCGCGGCTTCCTCAAGGCGCCCAACCGCGACCGGCTCAAGTTCGCGCTCATGTGGGCCAACCACGACTGGATTGACATCTTCCCCGCCAGCAACGGCGTGAAGCCGGCAATTCTGAAACCCGGTCCGGTGACACCCGAAACCTTTGTGAAAGCCACGGACCACATCATCCACGAGTATTTCTCCCAGCCCAACTACTGGCGCATCGACGGCAAGCCCTATTTCTCGATCTACGAGCTGATGACGCTGATCAAGGGCTTCGGCGACATGGACAAGACGCGGGCCGCGCTGGACGATTTCCGCGAACGCGCGCGCAAGGCCGGGGTGGGCGAGATTCACCTCAACGCCGTCATGTGGGGCATACAGGTGCTGCCCACGGAGCACCTCATCAAGAACCCGGAGGAGATGCTGAAGAAACTGGGTTTCGACAGCGTCACAAGTTACTGCTGGATTCACCATGTGGCGCCCGACGGATTCCCCACCTCCGACTATGTGAAGTGGATGGACAAGTCCACCGCGCTGTGGCCCGAGTTCGTCAAGCGCTGGCCCGTGCCCTACTACCCCAATGTGAGCATGGGCTGGGACTCCTCGCCGCGCACCAACCAGGCGGACAAGTTTGAAAACGTCGGCTATCCGTTTACCGTGGTGGTGACAAACAACACGCCGGAACACTTCAAGGAAGCCCTGCAGCGCGCGAAGGCATTTCTCGACAAACAACCGGCGGACCGCCGCATCCTGACCATCAACGCATGGAACGAGTGGACCGAAGGCAGCTACCTTGAACCTGACACCGTGCACGGCACGGCCTATCTAGACGCCCTGCGCGACGTCTTCGGAAAGAAATAGCCGAACCAATGTGGGACAGGCGCCCTCGCCCGTCAAACCACGTAAAATG
>CAIJOU010000175.1 GCA_903822375.1 Candidatus Hydrogenedentota bacterium | reverse complement strand
TGTGCAACGGCGGCAACAGGTCCCCCCTTGAGGGGGGTGGCCCGAAGGGCCGGGGGGTGTACGGGTGGCACCGTCATCCCGAGGAAGGCATACACCCCCCGCCAATGCCAAATGCAACCTCCCCCGACCGCCTTTCGGCGGTCACCCGCCTCAAGGGAGGACCTAAGGTGGCGTCTCTCCACGTCCACACGGCGCAGGGGGACTGCCACCATTTCCAACCAGAAGCGCAGGCTCTTCGCACAAACCGGCACCTTGGAAATGGTGGCTGTACCCGTGCCCGCACACCCGTCCATCGCGTCCATATCGTCCGCAGAATCTCCCCGGCCTGTCTCTCCCCGGGGGGCGCATCATGACGCAGGTTGAATTCTATTGCGGCACGCACCGCTCCGACCGCGCCGCGGCGATCGACACGCTTGTTGCGCAATACTGGGGACGCGCACTCCTGATCACCCCCACGCACGCGCTCGCCTCCCGCCGTATGGAGGCGCTCCTCTTGGGCGGCACACTCCCGGGCGCTTTCGGCGCGCCCGTACGCGAGTTCACCCGGTTTGCAGAAAACATGCTCGCCGCCGGGGGAAGCCGTCCGCGCATGCTGGAGAGTCTTGACCGGCTGCTGCTCATGGAGGGCTGTCTCGCGGAGATGGCGGCGGAGCGCGCCGAGGACGACACCGGTCCCGACCCCGCCGCACCGGGCTGGCCCCGTCATCTGCTCGACGTGATCACCGAACTCAAACAAGCCGCCATCGAACCGGAAGAATTCGCCGCCCGCGTAAAAGCGCTGAAGAATCCGGGACCGTTCGACGAACTGGTGGCCGGGGCCTATGCCCGTTACCAACAGGCACTCCTCAACGCGGGCGCCTATGACGTGCCGGGACTCTACTGGGAGGCGCGGGCCCTCTGCGAAAGCGGCGCACCCGGGATACTGGCGGGTTTGGAACTGGTCGCTTTTGACGGCTTCGACGATTTCACGCCCTCCCAGATGCGATTCATCACGGCGCTGGCGCCGCATGTCCCGCACTTGGTCATTGGCCTGAACTACGACATGGAGCCCGGCCGCAGGGACCTGTTTGAACTGCCCGCGCGCGCCTATGCGCGCCTCAGAACGGCATTGGAGGCGCAGGGCGGGACGATAATCGAAACGCGCACACTGAGAACATCCGACTCGGCGAACTGGGCACAACATGCCGCGGACCATCTGGTCCCGCGCGACCGTACCCCAATTCCGGATAAGCTGGAAGACAACGTGCGGCTCGTTCCCTGTCTGGATGGACAGCATGAATTGGAAACGGTTGCCCGCGCTATAAAACGGCACATCCTCGACGATGGAGTGGCGCCCGGCCGCATCGCGGTGGCGTTTCGCGAATTTGGCGCCATGGCGGGTCCGCTGCGCGAGGTCTTTCGCGAGTTTGGCATCCCCTGCCGGGTGCGTCACCGCACCCCCCTGCGCGAAAGTGCGGCGGGCGCGTTCCTGCTGCGCCTGCTGGAAGCCGTAAACGGCTGGCAGCGTGCGGCCGTGGTGGAACTGATGGCTTCACCCTGGTTTCAGCCGGAAGGCCCGCCCGGGCCGCTGGACGCCGCGCCGATGCTGGCCCGCGAGGCGAACCACGTCGCCGGGCGCGGCGAGTGGTTCGGCGGTGTGGACTGGCTCGAAAAGCGGCTGGACCGTCATGGTGACGCGGACGATGACGAACCGGGCCGGTTGCCGTTGCCCGATCCCAAAGCCGCACTGGCATCGCTGAAAGCGCGGTCGCAGATACTGGCGCAATTGGACGACACACTGCTGAAGACTGCCTCCATGAAGGTGCACGCCGCCGCGCTGGCCGGGGTCATGGTAAAGTGCAGGCTCGAACGGGGCCTGGAGTCGCTTGGGGACGAACGGCACCGTCGTGCGGAGCAGGATGCGCTCCTGGCGCTCGGGCGGGTGGTCGAGACGCTGTACGATGCGGACCGCACGGGGGAGGAAATCTCCCATTCAGAATTTGTGGGCATGCTGTCGCGGGCAATGGACTGCGAGACCTTTGCCTGGCCCGATGACCGCGCGGGCGTGTGGTGCGGCGAGGCAACCCGGCTAAGGCACGAGGCGTTTGACCACGTGTACTACTGCGGCGCAAACGAGGGCGTGGCTCCGCGCCCGCCGTCCTCCAACGCCGTCTATCCGCAGACGGACGTGGAGCGGTTGTGCGCCGCCGGTGTGGAACTCAGCGGCGCCGTGGAGCACGCCAGCCTGGAGCGCCTGCTCTTTCATCATGCCCTGTGCGCGGCGGAGAAGACTTTCACCGTGACCTGGCGCATGCAGGGCGCCGACGGCCGCGAGGCGCTGCCCGGCGCGTTTGTCGCTGAGTTGCGCGATCTCCTGGGCGACCATACCGTGGCACCCCGTCCCCGAGCGGACGGCCTGGTGCCCGCGCCGGGCGAAGCGGCCTGCCTGCGCGACGTGGCCAATGCATGGGCGCTGGGCGGCAACGCCCGGCTGGAGCGCGGTTTTGCAGCCGATTTCGCAGGCATTGGCGAACTGCTGGCCCTCGAGCGGCGCCGCCACAGCGCGGAGGACTATGACAACTTTGACGGGGTGCTGGCCGATCTGGATACGCGGGCGTGGGTGGCTGAACGCTTCGGCGAAAAGCACCAGTTCAGCGTGAGCCAGATCGAAAAGCATATCGGTTGTCCGTTCACCTTCTTTGTGCGCCATGTGCTGGGCATCGAAGACCTGCGCGAGCCGGCCGAGGAACTGGAACCGCTCGAACGGGGCACCCTTTTCCATGACGCGTTGCGCCGCCTGTTGGAGACGCAGCGAGGCAAATCCGCTGCCGCGCTGCTGGAGGAGCATGGGGAGGAGGACCTGGCCACACTTCTGGACGGCGTATTGCGTGAGGCGTTTAACGCGAAGGCCGGACGCCTCGCACCTGTGCCCGTTCCTTTGCTGGACGCGGAACGCGCGCGCATGGCGAAGCAGTTGGTGCGGTTCATGAAACGGACCGCCGAACTACTGGGTGATGCGTACAGGTTCGCGCACGCCGAAGCGGCATTCGGCACGGCCCGCGGACCACGCAGCGCGACGCTGCACGTGCCCGAACCCTTCATCTTCGAGCACGCCGGACTGCGCGCGCTGTTCTCCGGCAAGATTGACCGCATCGATGCAAAGGAAGGCGGCTATGTCCGCATTGTCGACTACAAGACCGGCGCGGTGCCCGCCAATAAAGACATTTATGAAGGGAATGACCTTCAGCTCAGCGTCTACCAGTGGGTTGTGCCGCAACTGCTGCCGGGCACGGTCTGCGACGAGGCATGGTACTGTTCGCTGACCCAGAAGCAAGACGCCGACGCCGTCGGAAAGTCCGCCACGCGCATGAAGGACAAATGGGCGCAGCGCGAGAACGCGGCTCGGGAGCAGATAACCGGTGCCGTCACAGGCATTCGGGCGGGCTGCTTCCCTCCAGAGCCGCGCAATCGCAAGCGGCCCGACTGCCCCGATGCGGGCCGGTTTCAGGCCGCCCGAATCGCGCGCAAACAGGCGGCCGCAGGCCGGGCGGCATATGACCTCCGGGAAGACAGCGGGGGGGACGAGTCATGAGCATGACGCCGGAACAGCGTGCGGCCATCAAGAGTCGGGCACGGCTTATTTGCGTGGATGCGGCGGCGGGTTCGGGCAAGACGCGCATCCTGGTGGAGCGCATCGTGCATCTGCTGGAGCACGGCGATGCGCGGCTTGATGAGATTGTGGCGTTCACGTTTATGGAAAAGGCCGCCGCCGAAATGAAGTCGCGGCTGCGCGCGCGTTTCCGCGAACGTGCGCTGCACCCCGATGCGACGCCGGACGAGGCGACGCGCTGGCGCGGCTTCGAGCGCGGCGTGGACGGCGCGCGCGTGTCCACCATCCACGGATTCTGCATGTCGGTGCTGCGCGAAAACGCGCTGCGGCTCGGGGCCGATCCCGACGCGGCGGTGCTGGGCGACGGCGAGGCGGATTTGCTGGCGCAGCAGGCCGTGACGGAAACGCTGCATGCGATGCTGCGCGAAAGCGATCCCCATGCGCTCCGTCTGGTGGTCGAATACGGTTCAGGGGCGGCAGGCCGTGCATTGAGCGAAGTGCTGCGCCGCCGTGCCGCTTTCCGGGACCTGTGCGGGACACTGCCCATGGACGATCCGGCCGCGCTGCTCTTCGAGTGGCGCAGGCGCTGTGCGGCCGAGTTTGAGCGGCGGCTGCTCGGCCTGGGTCATTCGTGGGAATTGCACGGGTTGCTGGGCAGACTGCGCGCGCTGGACGGGTTCTGTCCCGACGATAATCCCGACCCGCGCGCCTTACGGCGCAGGACCGCACGCGACGCTTTCGCCGCCATCGCTGCGGGCATTCCCGACGCGGAACGGATACGCTCGCTGCTGGAGGGGGTGCTCGCCATCGACGGTAGGGCAAACAAAAGATTCTGGGCTGACCTGGAGGCCTTCGAAACCGCCGCCGACTTGGAGAAAGAGTTCAAAAAGCTCATCGTAAAGACGCTCCAGCCCTTCGAGGCGAAAGACCCGCAAACCGACGCCGACGCGGCGCAACTGGCCGTGTCCTTTGCCGCGGTCGCGCGGCGCGTCATTGAGGCGCACGACGCCGCCAAGCGCGCCATGAACGTTATGGACTTCGACGACCTCATTGACCGCACGCGGACGGCACTGCGGGACGATCCCGCGCTGTGTGCACGTGTGGCCGGGGGCATTCGCTATTTGCTCGTCGATGAGTTCCAGGACACCGACCGGGTGCAGTACGCCATTGCCGAATCGCTGGCGGGCTGTCCGGACGGCCCGGCGCTCTTTGTGGTGGGCGACCCGAAACAGTCCATTTACCTGTTTCGCGGTGCCGATGTGGCGCTTTTTGGTGACGTTCGCGCCCGTGCAGGCGGCAACGCCCTGCCGCTGACGAAAAACTTCCGCAGCCTCCCCGATGTTCTCGGGTTTGTCAACAACCTGTTCTTCCGTTCCGGCCTGCTTGCGGCGGTGGAGGACTATAAAGGTATCGCCACGCACCGCGCGGCGGTCGGCGACGCCCCGCGCATCGAGGTCTTTGTGCCGCGTCCGGACGCAGGCGGCAAGGCGCTCAAGGTCGACGAACAGGCCCAGGCCGAGGCGGAGTATCTCGCGCGGCGCGTGCGCGCCATGGTGGAATCCACGACGCCGCTTATGGTGGGCGAGGCGGGCGCGCTGCGTCCCGCGGGCTACGGCGACATCGCCGTGCTGTTCCGCAAGGCCACGCACACGCCCCTGTACGAGGAGGCGTTGCGCCAGGCCGGGGTGCCCTACTGCCGCGCGGCCGGCGAGGGCTTCTATGAGCGCCAGGAAATCATGGACGTGCTCCATCTGCTCAAGGCCGTCACGGACCCGTGGAACGAGCCCGCACTGCTGGCCTTTCTGCGCAGTCCGATGGCCGGTCTGAGCGACGATGAAATTGTGCGGTTGCGCATGGCCGGTGGGGTGGCCCGCGCGTTCCATGCGGAAAGTGTGCCGGAGGGCTTCACGCGTTCTCAACGGCTGTCAGACATCCGCACATTGTTGAAAGAGTTACGCGGCATCGCCGAACTGCCCTGCGGCGCATTCCTGCGGCGCGCACTGGAGACGACCCGCTTCGAATCCGTGCTCATGGGACAGTATCAGGGTTTGCAGAAAGTGTCCAACCTGCGCAAGCTGGTGGGTGCAGCCGATGCTTTCGCGCGCCGCGGTACTGCGGGCCTGCGCGGGTTCGTGCAATATGTGGACGACCTGCGCAGCGGCACGGCACGGGAGGGCGACGCAAACCTGCAGGCCGAGGGCGGCGACGCCGTGGTGCTGCTGACGGTCCACAAGGCGAAGGGACTGGAATTCCCCGTCGTATTTGTGGCGGGTATGGGAGGCACCGGCGGGGCCAAGGCGCGTGCGCTGCCCATGCACACGGCGCTGGGCATGGCGCTAAACCCCGAGGACGAGGACGGTGAGAAGGCGAAATGTGCCATGGCGATGGCCGTTTCGGATCGCAATGCACGGGAGGAGGAGGCCGAAGAGGTCAGAACTCTTTACGTCGCGCTGACCCGCGCACGGGATTATCTGGTGTTGATGGGCCCGTCCGAGCCGAAACCCACTTCTTGGTTCGGCGTGGTGGACCGTGTG
>CAIJOU010000174.1 GCA_903822375.1 Candidatus Hydrogenedentota bacterium | reverse complement strand
GGGCCGGGGATTCTGCGTTTCGGCGGCGGTTGGTCATTCGGATTCTGCTCGGTGTACAGAGCATTAACCGGCTATTGCTGCTGGTGCTCCGTGTAGAGGGCTACAGGTAACACGATCGCCTCGCAATCCGCGACAGATTCCGGGGTCATCTGCACGTACGTTTGCTGCCCTGCTGGTATCACGGCGTTGGACGTTGCCGCCCCCACATGATTACAGGTCGGTCATCCCAATCGACAAAACGGTCCACGACCTGAGTCCATGGCCAGTTGTGCCCGTTTTCACGGGTAACCAACCATTCCGGTTCGCAAGCGCTATCGCGAACAACGGCTGCCAGATACCCCCCCCAATCCTCGAAATGCGTCCACCCGTTATCACAATCGAGCCCTAAGTGTTTCTTTATGCAGAGAATGCGTGGCGCTATGCGGTGCTTTCCGAACAATCTCCAATAAACATTGACGCCTTCCATTGCCAACCAGAACACTTTAACGATCTTCTCCGCGTTACCTATCTTCAGCTCGACAAATTGCCCTTCTTCTCCCGCTTTTATGGCCGGATTGCCCACGAATTGGCGTAAGTTAGGGGGTATCTGCGGAAAGAACCTGGCCAGAATATCTTCCATATTGGCAAGTCGTTTCAGGGCGTCTATTACGGGGAGCGACGTGTCATTGCGGATAGTAACATCTGGGATAGTCCTCATCCTTTCGAGGAATGAATCCCTGTCGCCAACCTTCCAATCGCAGAAGACAAAGGTGTCGCACTTGTCACTAAAATGCTGGAGCGGGTAGATGAAATCGTTGCCGCAACCTGGATAGTAAAAACAGTGCGACTTACCGCTTTCAATACTTTTCAATGCTTCCTCTACTTTTGTAGTGTGCGCGCTCATGCGCCTCAGAAACTCTTTCGGGTCTTCTGCCATTTTCGTTCGTCCTTTCTGGGTGCTCGCGCGCCTCAGAAGCTCTTTCGGATTTTCTCCCATATTCGTTCGTTCTTTCTTTGATCGGAGTTGATGTTTGTGTTCTTATGGCGCCACGGCCCTGTAAAACCGGATGGGCGCATTTAAGGAAGTCGCGTCAATAAAGGTGTACGGGCTGCTGGGCAGGACCAAGTTGATGGCGCTGGCCAGGTGCCCGAAGCCGAGATGGGTGCTTTTCATGGTTTGATTTCCTTGGGTTTTCTACGGCATGTGGCTTACTCGGAAGAAGCCAGCGTTGCCGTTCACATTGATGCACTGCGTATTTGTCGTCGTTGTTGGGGTGAAGAGGGTGCCGAGATTGCTCCATGTCCCTCCCATGACTGGGGTGAAGTTCAGTTGGTAATTGTCGTAGGGCGAAAGATGCCCCAAAGCCAGTCTCATCACCTGCGTCACAATCGGTGACAGGGCCGTTGCCGGAGGCGGCGCGATGAGGATGGCGGGCGTGTTGGTGTAGCCGGAACCCGCGTCCAGAACGTTGACCGCAATCACGACCCCGTTGCTCACCACGGCCACGGCCTGCGCCCCGCTGCCGCCCCCGCCTGTGATGCTCACTGCGGGACTGGCGGCGTATCCCGACCCGCCGCTGGTCACCGTAGCATTAACCACGAAGCCGTAAGCCACTTGCGCCGTGGCGTAGGCTTGAGCGGGAACTGGCGTCGTTGCCAGACGATACACATTCGGCGCAACCGTTCCCGAGACGTATTGCGTAAACGTGGAACTGGCAGCGGTGAAAACCGCGCCCACGTTGGACCAGGTGGCCCCCCCGAAAGACTGAAGCTGGTAATCTGTGCCCAAAGCGAGGTTGGTGAAGTTCAAGAGCGCCATCGCCGCAATGCCCATCGTGGGCGGCGCGATGAACGGCGGGTCGATGACAACGATCGGCGCGTTAGTGTAGCCGGAACCCGCGTCC
>CAIJOU010000173.1 GCA_903822375.1 Candidatus Hydrogenedentota bacterium | reverse complement strand
TTGACCTGTTCCGGCGTCAGCCTTGCCTCACTTATTTGCAGGGATTGCAGTGCCTCGGGAGGCAAGTCGGCCAAAGCACCAATCCATGCCTTCTCCTTGCCGGAGATTTCCAGACGCAGCTGTTTTCCGGCGGGAACGGTGACGCTGTCCTTGGCCGCTCCGAAGGGCGTCCATTTGTCCTCCGTGCTTCCCCAATTTCGAATGGAAAGGTCGCCTAAGGTATCACCCTTCGGAAACTGTACAATGCGCTCCCCGGGTACGTCCGCCCGGGCCTGGGGTGCCAGAAACGGTGGAAAAAGGACTATCGCTGCAACAAGCCAGACCAAGGTGGCGTTCTTCCCGGCGGACACAATGCAAAACCCGCATTCGTTCCACATACCTGGTTCCTCCTGATACTCCCTAAACAGGTTTGCCGAACTGCGCTGGACTCCCGCTCAAACCGCCCATTATCGTTCCATTTTCCTTGTAGCACCATGGCCGTGAATTGTCAAGCAGTTTTTGACCGACAAGACGGCTGTAACCTGCCCTTTCTCCCTTTAACGCCTTTCCCGTCATACAAGCAGGTTTCTTTTTGGAAATGGCCTATTCGGCTTGTCGTGTGTCGCCACACTGTCGTACACTGACGGGAATCCAACGGGAGGTCCGTTTCATGAAGAAGCTTGTCATGTTTGTTGTGGGCTGTTGCTTGCTTGCCGGGCAGGCCTGGAGCGTGAACCTGTACGTGTCCAAACTTGGAGACAATTCGGACGGGTCAAGCTGGGCCAAGGCGTTCAACACCATCCAGAAGGCCCTCGATTCCGTGCCGGACGACAAGGGCGGGCATCGAATTGCAATCCGGCCAGACACATACATGGAGGCCAATCTTTTCCCCGCGCAGAAGGGCGCCGCCGGGACGTACAACGAACTGGTGGGCGATTTTGACGGCGCGCTCGGCTCCGGTGCCTCGGGTTGGGTGGTAATGGACTGCGGCGATGTTGAGAAGGGCATGAAAAGTTACGACTGGTGGGGAAACATCCGCTCGTACAGCAAGGGCTGGTCGAAGGAGCATACGGAGGAGACCTTTTCCGCCATTGGCTGGGACCGCTGGAGGCTGAGCCGGCTCTACGCGACCGGCGGTGACGGCGGCATCTTCTTCGACACGACGGACAAGGTGAGACCGTTCACCGTGGTGGTGGAGGACTGCTTCTCGATCGGCCGCGCCTTCGGCGGCGGCGTGGGCAACTGCCTGTCACGGCCGGACGAACCCATCACCTACCGCCGCTGCCACCTGTGGGCGCTGGACTGGTGGGGCGACACGTCGGGCGCCTATGTTCGCATAGAGAACCAAGCCATGCCCGAGCGGCCCGACGTGCTGTTTGAAGACTGCGTGATGGTCGGGCCGCAGTGTTCGCTCAAGGGCGGCAACTACGGGTTCAAAACCTACACGCGCGCGCTGGTGCGGCGCTGCCAGTTGATCACACTCAATTTCTCACAGCCGGTGGGCACGCCCACGGATGGCATTGTGCAGAGCGTGCAGGCGGGCAAGCATTTCGCCGTGGATTTTGAGGACAGCACGCTGATGGGCTACAAGGTCTTCGGCGTAAAGGTGGACAAGGACACCGTGGGCGACCTCAAATACACGACCAAGGGTGACTGCAAGGCCTATGTGCAGTTCCAGCAGGAGGTGCCCAAGGGATTCCTGCGTCTCGACCACTGGCCGGTCGAGACCTTCGCGATGCTCGCTCCACCGCAACCGGCCAACACACGGCCCGCCCTGGTGAAACAGGGTCTGGTACGCAAGGACATGTGTGAGGTGACGCCCGTGGTCTGGCAAGGGAAGCCGTGCCTGATGGCCTGCGTGCGCCCGGCCAGCGGCGGCACGGTGGAAGACTATTGCCTCACGCTGACCGACGTGGCGTCGGGCACGGAACTGGCGCGTTTTGGCAAGGGCCACAGTCTCGGCTGCGCCATCGTTCATGACAACACGCTGTATGTGTTCGCATCACGCTTCGAGAAGGACAACTGGAACGACGTGACACTCTTCAAGTCTTCCGACTTGAAACAGTGGGAATCGAAGGTGGTCATCAAACAGGAGAAAAACGAGCACCTGTTCAACTCCTCCGTTTGCGAGGGGCCGGACGGATTCGTCATGGCCTATGAGACCAATGCTCCGGAATGGCCGGCGTTCACCGCAAAATTCGCGCGGTCCAAAGACTTGGAGAATTGGACCAAGGAAGAGGGTGCCATTCTGGGCGCGGACCGCTATGTCGCCTGCCCCTGCATCCGCTTTGCCGACGGGTATTACTACGTGCTCTACACCGAGCACCGCACACCCCGTTGGTTCTTCCAGGTGTATGTCGCCCGGTCAAAGGATCTGAAGAGCTGGGAACTGAGCGGTGCCAATCCCGTGGTCACTCCCGACGAGGCAGACGACGGCATCAATGCCTCCGATTTGGACATGGTCGAGATCGACGGCAAGACCCATGTGTACTACGCTGTCGGAGACCAGCGCACCTGGATGAACATCAAGCGCGCCGTCTACGATGGCCCGATG
>CAIJOU010000172.1 GCA_903822375.1 Candidatus Hydrogenedentota bacterium | reverse complement strand
TCCAAGTTGGGATTGAATCCGAACCACTGGGCATGTGGCTGGAAAGGGTGGCAGTCCCCTTGTGGCGCGGTCTTCCATTCTGACTTCTGATTTCTGACTCCTGACTTCTTTGTCATGACCCGCCCCCCCATTCAGGATGAATGGCCTTCGCCAGCGCCTCCAGCGTCTCCACCACCCGCGGGCCGGGAATCGTCAGGTGGGCGCCGTCCAGCACCGCGATGCGCCCCTTTTCCGCCGCGGTCAGGCCGGGCAACGCGCGCCATGGTGCCAGGGCGTCTTCGCGGCTCAGGCCCAGTTCGTCCAGTCCGTTGGTGAACTCGACGATTACGTCGGGATTGAGCCGCAGGATGGCCTCGCCCGAAAGGGCGGGGTACTCGACGGACGATTCGGGAAAGGCGTTTTCACCGCCGGCAATGCGAAGAATGTCGCCCAGAAAAGTCTTGCGCCCGACGATGTACACCTCATCGAGTTTCTTCGCGCGCAAATCGCGGCCGGAAGAAAGCAGCACCCTGGGGTGGGGCAACGGTGCGGCCTTTGCGCGCACCGCCTCGATGCGCTGCTGCATGGAGGCGCGCAGCGCGCGCGCCTTGTCCCCGTTGCCCGAGAACCTGCCCAGCGTGTCCACGCTGTCCAGAATGTTGTCCAGCGTGGTCTGGTCCACCACCTTGCAGCGCAGGCCCAGCCGTTCCAGTTCCGCGAGATTTGCATGGTTGTAGGGGGTGGTGACCACGAGGTCGGGGCGCAGCGCCACCATGGCCTCGAAGTTGGGGTCGAGGAAGCCGCCCACCTTCGGCCGCGCCGCCGCCTCCGGCGGCCAGTTGCAAAACCGGGTCACGCCCACCACTTGGTCGCCGGCGCCCACGGCAAACAGCGTTTCCGTGAGTCCCGGCGACAACGAGATGATACGGTGATACCCTCCGGCCGGCGGGGGAGTGTCTTCGCCCGGGGGCGCCGCAACTGTGGGAGCGCCGTCAAGCTGCGCCCAGTGGCGCACCCCGTACGACGCGGCCAGCAGCAGGACCGCCACACTGACTATGATCAAGATTCGCATGAACAGACATTACCTTGCACGGCTATGAATGGGAACAGGGGAAATCGTACCTGAACTGGACGGGTCGGGGCCAGCGGGAAAGGGTCAACGAAGAATCAGGTTGGCGCACCCCCGGAGCATCATCAGGCCCAACAGCATGAGGACTGCGGTCAGGCAACCGCACCCGCCGCAACCGCACCCGTCATCGCCGGTCCCCTCAAAACGCCAATAGCGGACTTCGGCACGTTCCGCCCCGCCGTGGTCGGCCCTGCGGGGAAACGCCACATCCATCACGTCCGGTCCGGGCGCAGACGCGCCTTCAGGCTCGCCCACCGTACCGTCCGGATTGACGGGCCGCGAAACGATGTCAATGGGTTCGTCCGTGGGGTTTGCGGGGGGCATTAATCCGCCTCCTGCAGCGGAGTAAGGTCCGGATTGTGGAAGCCGCGTATCACCAGGAACTCACCCTCCACATAGATCGAATTGTCAATGTACATTTCCTCAAACAGGGGCGTGTCAGCCGGGGGCGGGTTCGCGAAGTCAAAGCGCACCAGCGGGCCAAATGCGGCAAAGGGCAGCGGGGGGGCCGGACTGAAAAGATGAATCAGCTGTCCGCCGTGTTCCACGTCCTCCGACACCTCGACAGACCAGTCTCCGATGATACCGTCATCGGCCGGCGACACCACGTTGGCCGTGTAGGACACAGGGCTTTTCGCATGCACCCATATCTCGTTGATGAAGCGCGGCATGTAATCCGCGCGCAGCACCACGGCCGCCGTGTCCGGCGTGCCCGAATTGACCAGCCGCAGCATGCCCCGCAGCGCGTTGCCCGCGAAGTCTTTGGGGTTGAAGTCGAAATCCGCGTTGAAGGTGCCGCGATCACTGCCGTAACTGACTGCAAAGGAGGGGCGGAACGACGCCCCGTTGCGACGCAGCGACGCCCAGCGCAGGAGGTACTGCCCTTCAAGATTGTCCACCACGCGCTGTATTGCGGCCGGCAGGTCTGAAACCTGCCCGGCGGGGAAATAGGTGCCGCCCGTCCGCCCGCTCAGGTCCAGCATGACGGGAAGGTCCACATTTTGTCCAAATCCGACAATGATGACATGAATGCCCCG
>CAIJOU010000171.1 GCA_903822375.1 Candidatus Hydrogenedentota bacterium | reverse complement strand
GCATCTGGGTTATCGCGGGCACGCTTCGCAAAACACCCCGTCGTTATTTGAATTTGGCCCACGTGATCGCTCCCAACGGTGCCATCACGCACGAATACGCCAAAGTGCACATGGCCGGCCTGGACGAAAAGAAGTACTGCCGCGGCGGTGACAAACTTTCCCTTTTCGAAATCGACGGTGTCTGCTGCACGTTGGCGATATGCCGGGACGGCCGCCATCCGGAGTTGTACCGGATTCCGGCGATGGCGGGCGCGCAGATTCTTTTCCACCCCTCGTGCAGTTCGGACGAGGTGGAGGCGGTTGCCTGGAAACGGGTATCCGGCCGCGCCCAGCAGCCGGCGGGCCCTAGCACGCGCATGTTCCATTGCGTGGCGAACACGGTAGGCCAGACGCCCGACGGCAAGCAGAGTTCCAGCGGCGCGTCGTTCATCCGTGAACCCAACGGCCTTCCCCTGGCCGAGGCGGGTTATTATCAGGAAGAGATGATCACGGCGGTGCTGGACCTGTCGCGCGCAGACCGCGCGTATGCGCTGGACAGCCTGGAGCAGCCGAGATTCCTCAAGAAATACTGGAAAGCGATGATTGCAGAGGTACGGGAACGTAAGGACGCACCGCCGAGATAGGCGGCACGGCCGGGCGTTTCGAACAAGACAGGGAGTGCGCAAGCGTGAAAGCAGCTTTGATTGTGCCGAAATTCAACGTGGCCGGACGACTGGTCACCGTTGAGGTGCTGGGTGACGGCAACGTGAACGACACCTATCTGGCCATCTTCCGAACGACCTTTTCGGAGGAGCGAATTGTCCTGCAGCGCATCAACCAGCGTGTTTTCCCGAATCCCGAATACATCATGAAGAACATGATGATGGTGACGGAGCATGTGCACCGCCGGCTTGAGGAGGAGATTCACTTTTCGGACCGCATCTGGCAACTGCCGCGGGTGATTCACGCCAAGGACGGGCAGGATTTCGTGATCGACGGCGAGGGCGAATACTGGAGGGCCATCACGCTGATCGCTTCGGCCCATTCCTACGGCCAGGTGCAGAGCGTCGAGCACGCGCACGAGGTGGGGTTTGTGCTGGGGCAGTTTCAGCGCCTCATCAGTGACATGGACGTCAATCTGCTGTATGACACGCTCCCGGGATTCCACATCACGCCCGGGTACTTCCGGAAACTCGACGCCGCGCTGCAAACGCCGGAAGGACAGGAGCATCTTGCCGCGTCCCTGGAGGCGCAGCGCTGCCACCGCTTTGTGGAGGAGCGCCGGGCGTGGTGCTCGGTGCTTGAGGACGCCAAGGACAACTGTCAGTTGCAGTTGCGGGCCGTGCACGGCGACCCGAAGATCTCCAACATCATGATTGACGACGCCACGGGGAAAGGGACCTGCATCGTCGATTTGGACACGGTCAAGCCGGGACTGATCCATTATGACTTCGGCGACTGCCTGCGCTCCTGCTGCAATCCCGCGGGCGAGGAGACCCAGGACATGAGCCGGGTGGTCTTTGACACGGACCTGTGCGAGGCCATTGTCCGCGGATACCTGGCCCATGCCCGGTCATTCCTGACCGACGGGGACCGCAAGTACCTGTATGACGCCATCCGCCTCATTTCCTTTGAACTTGGCCTGCGCTTCTTTGCCGACTACCTGGCCGGGAATGTGTACTTCAAAACGCGCTACGACGGCCAGAATCTGAACCGCGCGCGGGTACAGTTCAAGCTGACCGAGAGTATTGAGGCCCGGGAAAAGCAGATACGCAGTATTCTGGAGAGTGTATAGGCCGGGCGGGGAAATTGACAGGGCGAGAGAACTGTCGGCGGAACCAGCGGGGCGGTGCCGCGCGGCGAAACCATGGAACCCGTTGACGGGTCTGATCTTGGCCACGGCCCGGTAGTGCGTTTTGGGTCGCAGCGGATTGTCGATCGTTTGTACCAAGGAGCACCCGCCATCCATGACGTCCCGCAACGACTTTTCCGACGCTGAGAACCGCACTGCCGTGCGGTATGCCACAGTCACCTTCCTGCTGATACTTGCGGCGGTGGTCGGCGCCTATATCAACCAGCGCCCACCCAGTCCCAAACCGGCCAGCGTGCCGGTGACCGAATTCTCCGCGGAACGCGCACTGAAACACATTCGCGCCGTGGCCTCGGAGACCCATCCGGCTGGCTCCTTTGCCGATGGCCGGGTGTGCGACTACCTGCTGGCACAATTCAAGGAGATGGGGGTGGCGGCGGAACTGCAGACGGCGGTCAATCTCAGCGGCGTGGGCGTTTATCACAATGTGGTCGCGCGCATTCCGGGTACGGCCAACACCAAGGCCTTCGCGCTCGCCACGCACCACGACAGCGTTCCCTACGGTCCCGGCGCGACGGACGACTGCGCGGGGCTGGGCGTGATGGTTGAACTGGCGCGCGCTGTGAAGGGGGGGCCGCCGCTCAAGAACGACATCATCTTCTGCTTCACCGACGCTGAGGAGTTCAGTGGCGGCGGCGCCCACGCGTTCACGGAGCACCCGTGGGTGAAGAACGGCGAGATAGGCATTATCCTCAACTTTGAGGCGCGCGGCACTTCGGGGCCGTCTTATATGTTCGAAACCAGCCCCGGGAATGGCTGGCTGATTGCCGAGATGGCCAAGGCCGGGATCGATGCGCGCGCCACTTCCGTCATGTACGACGTGTTCAAGAAGTCACCCTTTGGAAGCGATTTTAGCCAGTTCAAGCGCTCCGGCATGAAGGGCTACAACGTAGCGTTTGTCGGCAGTTTTTGCAACTACCACACGCGCGACGATCACCCGGATGTGATCAGCCTTGCTAGTGTGCAGCACCACGGTGAGTACGCCTACGGGTTTGCGCGGCATTTCGGAAACATGAACCTCACCAACGTCCCGGCGACGGCCCCCGACGCCACCTATTTCAACACCCTTGGCGGCCGCCTGGTCTACTATCCGCAGTCGTGGGGCAGGCCGCTGGCCATGCTGGCCACCGCAGTCTTCGCGGTGCTCGTTTTGGCGGGCCTGTTACGGCGCCGTCTCACGCCGACCGGCCTGGTGCTCGGCGTGCTGTGTTCCGTCCTGTGCGCGGCGTGCGTGGCCGCGGTTTGTTTTGGGCTTACAACGCTGGCCTTCGGAATTCACGGGCGCTATGTGCTTTACAACAACGGCCTGTACGCGACGGGCATCACGGTGGCTGCGGTCGGCGTGGTGGCGGGGTTGTGCACGCTGTTCCGCCGCGCGGTGACGGTACAGAACCTCGGCGCGGCGATATGTTTCGGCTGGCTGGCGCTGCTGTGGTGGTTTGAGCGCAACATGCCCGGGGGCGCCTACGTGGCGCTCTGGCCGCTCCTGTTTGGAATGGTGGGCATTGCGGTGCTGTTTGCCGTGTCGCACGAGGACGAACTGCCGCGCGGCTTGGCGCTTGGTTCTGCGGCCTTTGCTCTGCCGGCTATCTTCATTCTGGTGCCCGGCCTTGTGTCGCTCATCACCATGGCCACCATGCTGACCAGTTTCGTCGTGGGCGTGAGCATTCTGCTGATCGCGGGGTTCCTGATGCCGGCGCTGGCGCTGCTGGAACGGCCCAACCGGTACTGGCTGCCGCTGGGCGCGCTCGGACTCGGTGTTGCCATGGTCCTGTTCGGCGTGGCGAACAACGGGCCCACCGCGAAAAAGCCACATTTTAATTGCCTGACCTACGGGATGGACCTGGACGCGGGCAAGGCCTACTGGATCAGCAACGACCAGAAGCCGGACGAGTGGCTGTCGCAGTTCATCCCGGCCGGCACGCCGCGTGCGCGGATAGCCGAGTTCCTGCCGGGCGAGTACGACACCTATCCCAAGCCGGGCCCGCACTCCCTTGGGGAACGGTTCAAGGACGCGCTGGTGCCGCCCTACAATGACAAATATCTCAAGGCGCCCGCGCCGATGGCGCCGTTCGGCGGCCCGCAGGTGACGCTCAAGAGCAACGAGGTGGCGGACGGCAGGCGCACGCTGACACTGCACATCGGCTCCTCCGAGGCGGTGACGCAGATGCGGCTGACGCTGGTGTCGCAGACCAGACTGCTGTCATGTTCCATATTTGGAAAGGATGTGAACGGGGGCGGGGAAGGTTGGGAGAAGCGCGTTGACCTGTTCCCGCGCGAGGGGGTCGATGCCACCTTTGTCCTCAACGCGAACGACCCGTTCCGGCTCAACATGACGGAGAAGATATACGGGCTGCCCTATGCGGAGTTGAAAATGCCGCCGCGTCCGCCGCACCTGATTACCGAACCCAACACAACGCTCGACTGGGGCCGTCCGTTGCGCAGCGAGCACACCTTCATCACGAAGACCTTCGACCTGAGCGCGCAGGCGGGGACCTAAACGGAAATGCAGAACAGCCGCCTCCGGCTGTTAACCCGGAACATGTCAATCTTCTTGGTCTCAACCGGCGTTTCGGGGAATCTTTCGGAATCGGGAACGGCACTGCCGAAGTGACGGGCTGTCAAGAACGGGGGATTGTTTCCAAGGGCGTCTTGGAGAATCGGCACTTCCCCGCAGGGGAAGAATGTGAGTAGCCGGAGGTGACCGAAGGAAACCTCCGGAAGACCGGGGTTGGCGCCTTTTGGTCTCGTTTTCCGGAGGTTCCCTTGTATGTTAGGCGCGCCATGGGTAGACGCGCAAATCATCGCCGCAGTCGCACTTTTCTTTTTGGTACTTTTTCTTTTGTGGATGGCTGTGGAAAAGTGGATAACTGCGCCCGT
>CAIJOU010000170.1 GCA_903822375.1 Candidatus Hydrogenedentota bacterium | reverse complement strand
GGCGCGAATCCGATGGCCCTGAAGCGCGGCATCGACAAGGCTGTTGAAGTGGCCGTTGCCGAAGTGAAGAAGATGTCGAAGCCGGTTTCGGGCGACATGATTGCGCAGGTCGGCACGATTTCGGCCAACAGCGACATGGAAATTGGCAACATCATCGCCGAGGCCATGGAAAAGGTCGGCAACGACGGCACGATCACGGTCGAAGAGGCCAAGGGCATCGAGACGACGCTGGAAGTCGTCGAGGGCATGCAGTTCGACAAGGGCTACCTGTCCCCGTACTTCGTCACCGATTCCGAGACGATGGAATGCGTGCTTGAGGACGCCTTCATTCTCATCAACGAGAAGAAGATCTCGAACCTCAAGGACCTGCTTCCCCTGCTTGAGCAGATTGCCAAGAGCGGCAAGCCCCTGCTCATCATCGCCGAGGACGTCGAGGGCGAGGCCCTGGCCACGCTCGTTGTCAACAAGATCCGCGGCACCTTCACCGCCGCGGCCGTCAAGGCCCCCGGCTTCGGCGACCGCCGCAAGGCCATGCTGGAGGACATCGCCGTCCTGACCGGCGGCCTGTGCATCACCGAAGACCTCGGCCGCTCGCTCGAGAGCGTGACCATTTCCGACCTCGGCCGCGCCAAGCGCGTCGCGATCGACAAGGACACGACCACGATCGTCGAGGGCGCCGGCTCCAGCGGCGACATCACGGGCCGGATCAACCTGATCCGCAACCAGATTGAGGCGACCACGAGCGACTATGACCGCGAGAAGCTGCAGGAACGCCTGGCCAAGCTGGCGGGCGGCGTTGCGGTCATCAACGTCGGCGCGGCCACCGAGATCGAGATGAAGGAGAAGAAGGCCCGCGTTGAAGACGCGCTGCACGCCACGCGCGCGGCCGTTGAAGAGGGCATCGTTCCCGGCGGCGGCACGGCGCTCATCCGCTGCCAGGACAGCATCGACGGCCTCAAGCTTGAGGGCGACGAGCTGATCGGCTCCAAGATTGTCCAGCGCGCCATCGAGGCGCCCCTTCGCCAGCTCGCGCTCAACGCGGGCGACGAGGGTGCCACGGTCGTCCAGAACGTCAAGGCCAAAAAGGGCAACGTCGGCTACAACGCCGAGACGGGCGAGTATGAAGACCTGATCAAGGCCGGCATCCTCGACCCGACCAAGGTTACCCGGTCGGCCCTGCAGAACGCGGCCAGCATCGCCGGTCTGCTGCTCACCACTGAAGTCCTGATCGCCGACATCCCCGAGCCGGAAAAGATGCCGGCCGGCGGTCCCGGCGGCGGCGGCATGGGCGGCATGGACGGCATGTACTAAGCCGTTAAGCCCTATTCGAGACACACACCGCCCCCGGTTCGGAAACGGACCGGGGGCGGTTCTGTATCGCTCGGCACTCCATATCGTATCCTTACCGTCCGGCGGTTTTCCTTTTCCCGCCCGGATTGCGTATCCTATCATCCGCTTTCGACTAATTCTGGAAACCACCAAGCCAAGGGAGTTTTTGCCATGTTCAGGATGATTGCGTCTGTTGCCGTGATGGCGGCGATTGTGTTTGTCGGATTCGCCGCGCCCGCAGTGGCCGCAGACGGCGGCATGTATGTGTCCATGCGCGACGCCTACATGGGCCCCGACTATTTCCCGACAATTGCCGAGGGATTGAGGACGCTTGGCATCAACTCGGTCGAAATGACGCTCACCCGCGACTTCACCGTCGCCGCCTTGGACGGGGACAAACGGGTCGAACTCAAGACCGACGAGGCCGCGAAGGCGTACCGCAAGAAGGCGGAGGAATTGGGCGTGAACGTCTGCGCACTGCTGACGGCGTGCGACTTCAGCGCGGGCACAATGGCGGACAACAGCGCCTGGATCGCGCGGGCCATCGAACTGGCCGACCTGCTGGGCGCGAAGGCCGTGCGCATCGACTCCGCCATGAAGAAGGAAAAGGAGCTTCCCTTTGAAACGCGGGTGAACCTGTTCGTCGAGGGGCTCAAGGGCGCGCTCGACAAGACGGCCAACTCCAAGGTCACACTCGGCATTGAGAACCACGGGTTCCAGGGCAACAACCTGGCCTTCCTGCTGAACGTGTTCATGCTGGTCGGCAATGACCGGCTGGGCTCGACGATGGACGTGGGCAATTTCTACTGGCGCGGCTATCCGCTGGGTGAGGTGTACGGCATCCTGCGCGTGCTTTCGCCGCACGCCAAGCACACGCACGTGAAGACCATCCATTACCCCGAGGACCAGCGCGAAGTCATGCGCGAGGCGGGCTGGAAATACAGCGAGTACGCCTGCCCGCTGGACGAGGGCGACATTGACATGGCCAAGGTCATCGGCATGCTGAAGGCGGCCGGTTACAAGGGCGACATCTGCATCGAGGACGAATCGGTCGCCAAACTCAAGACGCAGGCGGAGAAGGCGGCGCAGTGCAAGCGAAATGTGGACCATTTGAAGAAGGCGCTGGAGAGCGTGAAGTAGGGTCTGGGGTCTAGTGCTGAAGTTTGAATTCTGAAGGTCACGTGTCCCATAGGTCCCATAGGTCCCATTCGTCCCATAATCCCATTTTCGTAAACCCTAAAGTTTGGAGACGACATGATGCTTTCCCTGTTGTGCGCAACGCTGAGCTTTGCCGCCGCGACGGACACGGTGGCGCAGGACCCCATTCCCGTGCATGCGACCATGCTGATTCACGCCTGGGAACTGTTGGGACGGCAGGTGCAGGCGGACCCGGGTGAATATGCGGTGTGGGCTTGGGTGCCCGCCGAAAAGTCGGCCGTCGTGAGCGTGGACGGTAGGGAATTGAAGACGGAGAAAGCGCCCAAGCGCGCGAAGGATAAAGAGGCTGCGTGTTATTGGATGAAGGCGGGCGTGGTAAAACTTGACGGCAAGCCGGTTTCCATCACGCTCAGCGATGCGTCCGCCGCGGCGCTGGGGCCTGACGGTTTCAGTCCCGACACAATCATGGAGGACGCATGGGTGTGCCGCGGCGGTGAGTCCGTGTCGGACCGCCGCCTGAACCAGTTGCGCCACACCGATGCGGTGTTCGTGATGCCCCAATACACCACCCGCGAGCAGTGGGAGGCCAAGGCCGACAGCATACGCAGGCGCATGCTGCTCGGCTCGGGGCTGGTGCCGATGCCGGAGAAGACGTCGCTCAACCCGGTGATCTCCGACAAGATCGACCACGGCGACTATACGGTGGAGAAGGTGCATTTCGAGGCGCTGCCGGGCTTCCTTTGCACGGGCAACCTGTATCGCCCGAAGGGTAATGGTCCGTTCCCTGCCATCGTGAACCCGCACGGTCACTGGAAAAACGGCCGGCTGGAGGACTCGAAGGACTGTTCGGTGCCTGGACGCTGCATCACGTTCGCGCGGATGGGTGCGGTGGCGTTCACCTATGACATGATTGGCTACGAGGACAGCCGCCAGTTCGTGCACCGCTGGGGCGCGGAGCGCGAGAAACTCTGGGGGTTGCACCCCTTCGCGCTGCAACTGCTGACCAGCATCCGCGCCGTGGATTTTGTGAGCGGGCTCGAAGGGGTGGATCCTGAGCGCATCGGCTGCACCGGCGCTTCGGGCGGCGGCACGCAGACCTTTGCGCTGTATACCGTTGACCCGCGCATCAAGGTGGCCGCGCCGGTGAATATGATCTCGTCGACGATGCAGGGGGGCTGTGTTTGTGAGAATGCGCCGCTCATCCGTTACTGGAACTCCAACATGGAAATCGGCGCGATGATGGCGCCCAAGCCGCTGCTGATGGTGGCCGCCACGGGCGACTGGACCCGCGAAACGCCGCGCGTCGAGTATCCCGCCATCCGCAGCATCTACGCGCTCTACGGCGCAGAGGGCAATGTGGAGAGCGCCCAGTTCAACTACGACCACAACTACAACAAGGACAGCCGCACGGCGGTTTACCGCTTCATGGGCAAGCACCTGATTGACCCCAAGCGCGACTGGACAGGATTCACGGAGCCGGAGTTCAAGAAGGACCCCGACGACCAGTTGCGCGTGTTCCCCGGCGAGGGCCCCATGACGGACTACAAGAGCCGGGGCCAGCAGGAAATCATTGAGGACGTTATCGCCATGAACCGCGCCAAGTGGGCTTCCGAGCTGCCCTCGGACGGCGCGGGCGTGGCGGCATTCCAGGAGAAGCACGGCAAGGTGCTCGCGGACGTGATGGGCGTTTCCGTGCCGGCCCCGAATGATTTGCGTTTCACGCGCATCGGCAAGCCCGAGGAGCGCAACGGCTGTACGGTGGAACACTGGGTGTTTGGCCGCACGGCCGACGGCGACGCCGTGCCGGCCGTGCTCTTCCGCGGCAAGAACGACGGCGCGCAGCAGGATGCGGTGATCGTGGTGCACGGCGGCGGCAAGCAGGCACTGCTCGACCCGGTCACGGGCAAGCCCGGTCCGCTGGTGACGGCGCTGATAGCGCAGGGCAAGGCCGTGCTGGCAATAGACGCGTTTCTGATTGGTGAACATGGGCTGCCCGACAGCGGCTTTCTGCGTGACAGACCGCGCGTCGGTGCATTCTCCTTCCTCGACACCTTCCAGCCGACGGACACTGCCAACCGCGTGCAGGATGTGCTGACAGCCGCGGCATTCCTGCGTGCGCGGCGTGACCTGACGGGCCGCATCGAAGTGTGCGGTCTGGGTGGCGGCGGACTGTGGAGCCTTCTGGCAGCGGCGGTTGATCCCGGCATGGGTGGTGTGGTCGCCGACCTGGACGCTTTCCCGCTTGACGATGACACGGCGTGGGCAAAGGATTATTACATCCCCTGCATTCGCAGTGTGGGCGATGTGCGCACGGCGGCGGCGATGATTGCACCGCGTCCCGCGGCGCTGTGGAACGTGAACGGCGCGGACGGCATTGGGCGCTACGGCGCGGCGGTCACGCCGGGCGCGGCCGGGCCCGCCGCTCTGGCGGAGGCGTTGCGTTGACCGACGGCGTCGAAAAGCCCGATGACGTGCGCGACCGGGTGCTGCATATCACCGACCTGCATTTCTGGCGGCTCTCCTGGTCTCCACGCCGGCTGGCCAACAAACGGCTGCTCGGCATGCTCAACCTGCGGCTTCGCCGCAGGCGCATATTTGACCTGTCGGGCCGTGAGCAGATGGCCGAGTCGTTGGCGCGCGAAGGCGCGGCCACGGTCATTGCCGGCGGCGATTTCTCAACGACCGCATTGGAGGAGGAGTTTCAGCAGGCGTTCGCTTTCCTGAAGACGCTGGAAGAGCGGGGCCTGAAGGTGTTCGCCATTCCCGGCAACCATGACGTCTACACGTTTGAGGCAACACGGCGCGGGTGTTTTGAGAAGCACTTGGGCGCGTTCATGCCGGGGGGGCGCTTGCCTGCGCGGGTCGTGCTGCCCGGCGGCACGCCGGTGGTGTTCGTGCCGGGCGTGCGGCCCAACCTGCTGTCCTCGCGGGGAAACATCCTGCCGAAGGAGATAACGCAGACCGCGCATCTGGTGGCGGAGGCACCGCCGGGACCGGTGCTCGTGGTGGGCCATTACCCCCTGCTGTTTCGCACGACAGCCTATGCGCAGCGCCCCATGCACCGTCTGGGCCATGCGAAGACATTGCGCGCCGCACTGGGAGACACGGGCCGCACCGTGCTCTACCTCGCCGGACATGTGCACCGGTTCAGCGAGACCCGTGATGACCGGTACCCCAACCTGACCCACGTGACGACGAATGCGTTGTTCTACAAGGGCCGGGGCGGCTACACGGTGGTGGAGTGCACGGACACGGGGTTTCGGGTGGAGGCAAAGGTGTAGTGAGCTTGGAATTCTGTTTCACAAGATTCCACGCAAGCTACGGCAGCGGCACATCTCCGAAGTTGTCCATCGTGCGCCCTTCGCGCATGGCGATGAGCATGTCCAGCGCCCGGTCAAAGGGCACCGCAACCTGTTCCTTGCTGCTGTAGCGCCGCCAGGTGACGGAGCGATCGTCCCGCTCCTTGGCGCCAATCACCCAGATGTTCGGCACCTTCTGCGTGACGGCGTTGCGTATCTTCTTGTTGAAGCTTTCCTCGCTCAGGTCGATTTCGGCGCGCAGGTATTTCTCGCGCATCTTGCCGACCAGTTCGCGGCCGTAGGATTCGAACTCGCTGTTGACGAGAATGATGCGCACCTGTGTCGGAGCCATCCACGTGGGGAAGGCGCCGCCGTACAGTTCGATGAGGAAAGAAATCATGCGCTCGTGCGTGCTCAGCGGGGCGCGGTGCAGGATGAAGGGCCGCTTGCGCTCGCCCTTCGCGTCCACATAGGTCAGGTCAAAGCGGTCGGCCATGATGAAGTCAAGCTGGCAGGTGGACACGGTCTCCTCGCGGCCCATCAGGTTCTTCACCTGGATGTCCACCTTCGGCCCGTAAAACGCCGCCTCGCCCTTTTCCTCGGTGTAGTCGATGCCGATATTCTGAAGCACCTGGCGCACGACGTTCTCCGAATGCTCCCACTCGTCGTAGCGTTCGACGAACTTGTCGCTCTTGGGGTCGTGCAGCGAGAGGCGCACCCGGAAGTTGCCGAGGCGCAGGTGGTCGTAGTAGCGGCTGTACATGCCGATGACGGCGCGGAACTCGTCCTCCACCTGCTCGGACGGGCAGTAGATGTGGGCGTCGTTCATGCACATGGCGCGCACGCGAAGCAGGCCCGACAGGGAACCGTGCTTTTCGTAGCGGAAATCGTTGCCGTATTCGGCCAGGCGCAGGGGCAGGTCGCGGTAGCTGCGCAGCCGCGCGGCGTAGACCTTGTGATGGTGCGGGCAGTTCATCGGCCGCAGGTAGTACTCGTCGTTCTCATCCAGCTTCATGGGCGGGAACATGCTGTCGGCGTAATAGGGAAGATGGCCGGACCGGTGATACAACTGCGCGCGCGTGATGACCGGCGTGCTGACGCGCTGGTAGCCCAGTTCAAACTCCACCTCGCGCGCCCACTGCTCCAGTTCGTCGCGCAGCACCGTGCCGTTGGGCATCCATAGCGGCAGGCCGACGCCCACCTCGTTGTCCTGTATGAACAGGTCCAGTTCCTCGCCGAGCTTGCGGTGGTCGCGCTCCATGGCCAGCTTGCGCAGCGCGATAAACTCCTTGAGCGCGTCCTTCGACTCGAAGGCAAGCCCGTAGATGCGGGTCAGCATGGGCCGCGACTCGTCGCCGCGCCAGTAACTGCCCGAGATGCGGTCGAGCTTGAAGCAGCCTTTGGGCACCTCGCCGAGGCGCTCCAGGTGCGGGCCCTCGCACATGTCCGTAAAGGAACCGCTCGTGTAGAAGGAGAGGGTGCCGTCGGCGGCCTTGCCCGATTCCACCAGTTCGCGCGCGTACTCGGCCTTGTAGACTTCGCCGCGCTCGTCAAACCAGGCCAGCGCTTCATCGAGCGGCTTTATGGCCCGCTCGAAGGGCGCATTCTTGCGGGTAATCAGGTCCATCCGCTTCTCGATTTCGGGCAGGTCCGACTCTCCCAGGGGATTGTCGCCGAAATCAAAATCGTAGTAGAACCCGTTCTCAACGGGGGGGCCAAAGGCCAGTTTTGCGGTGGGCCGCAACTCGAGCACCGCCTCGGCGAGCAGATGCGCCAGGGAGTGGCGCAGTCGGTACAAATAGGATTCCCTGTCCTGAATTTCATGCTGG
>CAIJOU010000169.1 GCA_903822375.1 Candidatus Hydrogenedentota bacterium | reverse complement strand
GACGCTGGGGCTGCGCCAGTCCTTCAGCACCGCCAGCAGGTGGGCAATCTCATCGCGCGTGAGGTAGCGCTCGCGGCCGCTGTCTTCCCTGTATTTTCGGACGGCTGCAGCGGGGTTCTTTTCGATGTGGCCCCACTGCACGGCCAGAGTGAACATGCGGTGCAGCAGCGTCAGGTAGCGGTTGCACGTGGCCGGCGCGTTTGTGAGGCGCAGCTTGGCGTGAATGACCTCGATGTCCCGGGCGCCGACAGCGGACAGCTGCCGCCTGCCCAGCGCCGGGATGAGCACCTGCTTCAGCTTCTGCTCGTCCTCCGCCCATGAGCGCTTGTGCAGCTTGGCGTGCTCCAGGTACTCGCCCAGGGCGAACTCCCCGAAGGTCGGGATGGCGGCCCTGGCCTGACGCTCGACCAGGGGGTCGATGTCCCTCGCTATCATGGCCTTGAACTCGTGGGCCCGCTGGCGGGCGTCCTTGATGCTCACACTGGGGTACTCGCCGAGCCGGATGCAGCGCTTGCGTCCAAAGATTCTGTATCGGAGGCGGAAGTGCTTGCGGCCCGACGTATTCGACACGGCAAGGCGCAGGCCGATGACCACGGCGTCGCAGTGCTCGGTCTCGTGGGCGGCGCTGGCCGGGTCGTGCGTGAGGGCGTCGATGGCGGTCTGGGTGAACGTGAACCTGTGGCCCGCCGACTGTGTGGCCGCCGCGGCGCCGGGTGGTGATGCGGACATGCGATGATTCCTCCTTCGTGGTTGCTCTGGGAAAGTGTGGGTGGCAGGGGCCGGACAGGGAGATGCCCGCCTGGGGCACGGCTGGTCACCGTCTGCCAAGTCCGGCGCACGCCAGTCGGACGGCGGCACCTGTCCCGCTCCCCACAATCCTATGTTCGCGGCCGCCCTACACCGGTGGTGGACTGCCGGTCCCCTGTCGGTGCGTTTCGGGCGTTCGGGTGCCTGAACGGCCGGACATTGCGGAATGTTGGCTGGCAGCGTGCCGGGATGCGGATGCGACACGGCGACAGGCGGTTCGGGGTGGACACCGGTCTGGCCGGGTCAGCATCCAGCGGCGATGGTGGTTATGATGGCGATGCTTCGGGGTTCGGCGCGACTGTGCTCCGTTCCCCGCGTTCCCCGTGTTCCCCGCATTTTTCAGAGAGGGAGGGGTGTTGCGTGCGATGTTCTGTGCTCTGGCGGCGCTGGCGTTGCAGTTGGCATGTGTTCCGTTCCCCGCGTTCCACCTGTTCCCCGCATTTTTCAGAGAGGGGGGGGGTATTGCACTTTGGCGGCGCCGATGCGCCGCAGCTCTTCCAGATGCCCTTTTGGCCTTCGCGGCCGGCGATCCGCTGCGCGGATTGAGGCAAGAGCCAGCATCACCCCATCGCCACTGGGGCAGCCGACCGGCGCAGCGGTCTGTCTTCTGGGTGTTCACGGGGATTCCCCTCCGGGGAGTCTTTGGCAGGGACTGTTCAGCCGAGGGTCTGTTGTTCGACGATTTCAACAGACGCCATGCTTTTTCCATGTTCCAGGGACCGGACGGCGCTGGAGCGCCGCCGGCCATCTCATGGGCGCCTTCCGGCCTGCGCGGCCAGCGACCCGCTGCGCGGGTGAAAGCATCCGGCGGGAACACAGCCGTCACCGGGTGTGATGGGTTCAAGCCGTCATCATCGTCGTCGGGCGTCTCGACGCTGCCGGTGCGCTTCGCGCGATCCCCAGCGAATTGTCGGTCTGTGGTGATTACGGCTCAAGGGTCTTCTATTTCTTCGTCTTGGTGCTCATGGGTTTCACCTACTCCTCTCGCTGGGGGAGAAGGTGATGGGCAGACGCGGCGCGCAGCGCCTTCGACGCGTTCTTCGGCAACGTTCCGCGGAGCGGAACCGCCGGCCGCGAAGGCCAAAAGGGCATTTGAGTGTCTGCGGCGCACCAGCGCCGCCAGAGCACAGCACAATACCCCTCTCTCTGAAAAATGCGGGGAACGCGGGGAACGCGGGGAACGGGGTGGCCCGCCCAAGAAGAGAGATGCGCCTCTGTCTTGAAAATATGGCGAAATCCAGGCGTTCCATCTGGGGGGGCGATGCGAACGCCCGGCAAGATCCGTTCCCCGCGTTCCCCGGGGAAAAGGGAAGAGTGTGGTGTTGCCGGGCACCGGCAGCCAATGCGCTGCTCCCACAAATCGTCGGTCTGTGGTGGTTGCCGCCGGAGGTGGTCGGAAATAGTCTTCGGCAACGTTCCGCGCAGCGGAACCGCCGGCCGCGCAGGCCGAAAAGCCATCAGAGTGTCTGCGGCGCACCAGCGCCGCCAGAACACAGCACGCAACACCCCTCCCTCTCTGAAAAATGCGGGGAACACGGGGAACGCGGGGAACGAACTCACGCCGGCAGTCGGTCCGCCACCCCCGGCGAAATCGCAAAGTCCAGGCGCGCCTGGGGGAAAGGCCTGCCTGCCGGTTTCGGCCAGGAGATAGTGGGCTTCGGCCTCATCCCCTCCATCTTCTCTCGGTCGCCGGGCTCCGAACGGGACCACGGGGAAATTACTCGCGTTCCAGGGCATGCGCGCAAGTCCTTTTCGCCCCGGTAGTTACCCGGTTCTTTCGCCGGCGAAGACTCGCGACAGAACATTACTATTGTACCGGAAGCAGCCCCCCGCCGTTTTCCGGCATCGCGAGCCACGGACTTTCGGAAAACCTCACCACCAGCAAGGAAGGAGCAAATGCGCCGGCGGTGCCGGAATCCGGGCAGACGCATCGGGCGGACGCATGTCGCCCCGCCCACCAACAAACACAAGGAGACCCGACAATGGAAATAGGGATGAAGCCACCCACTCTGCTGGACAGGATGGGGCTGACACTCGAACCCGTGCTGACCATGATCGAGAGAGAGAACGCCGGGGACGGCGAGGACCACGCCGTTTTCAGGCAGGAATTCGAGGGCCCCGTGATCTCGCTCACCCGGGCACTGAACATGGACGACAAGTTCGACCGGGCCCTGCTCGGTCTGGAATGCCAGGCTTTTGGCCTGGCGGGAACCGGCAGACGGGACCTGCATCGCCTCGCCCGCCGATTCACAGGAAGCCACACCATGGCGGTCCTCGACGACGGTCGGGGCGGATGGGTAGTCGTTCTGGCGAAGGTCGAGAAGCAGGCGCGGCGGCTCCTGAGCGCCCGCAACCTGCAGGGCTCCGGCCCCAAACCGCCTACTGCGGCACGGAGGGCAAAAGCATGAAGATCGAGCTGCGCGATGGCAGGAAGTTCCCGCTCTGGACCGTCCAACGCTTCTTTCCCAAGGCCCAAACCGCTACGTACTTCTACCGCAAGGGCCTGCTGGTCGACGTCCAGTACAAGGTGTTCTGGGGCGGCTTGACCGGGACCTACAGTTGGATGGACCCCGATGACCGCAGACAGCTTCAGGCCGAGAGGCCCTTTCTGAAGAGGGCCGAAGACTTGGAAAGCCTGGGCGGGCCGAACGAGTCTGCCGATTTCATCCTGCACGCCGTCGACGACAGGGGCCGCCCGGTCCTGGTCGTCCTGAACAACCTGGACAATTACGGCATCCAGTCCTTCTAGTGCCCCGACCCGAAGGACGTGCGGCAGCGGGTGCAGCGCCGATGGGCCGGGCCGTATTGGAACGGCCCATCGGCAGTCAACATGCCCGGACCGGGCACCGTCGGGAAGCCGCCCTGCGGGACGGCATCGCCTGCCAAACGCGACGGCAGTCCCGGCCGCCTGCCAGCCTGTGCCACGGACCTTCCAAATTTCTGCCACCGTCTGCCCCGCCGCTGCACACACATGAACCCAAGGAGACAAACCATGAGCAAACACACCGCCCAGAAACCAAAGAAGCCCGTCGCCAAAAGACAGGCCGAACCGACCCGGGCATCCATCGACCCGGCCGCAGCGAGCGCTGTCGCCGTCTGGTGGCGGGACCGCCTCGCCCTCGGCGTGAGCGCAATGGACGACGTCGAGGGCGACGCCAGGGACGATCCCCACTGGGTCAGGCTGGTGGGCCTGGACTCGCTGCACCGCGAGTACGCGGCCTTCTGCCGGTGGTGCGGCGCTGACCGCCTCAGCCCCGACGATTTCGCCGCGGCATTTGAACCGCTGCTACCGCCCCTGGCGCCGCAGCTGGAAATCCAAGCCAGATATTCTGGGGAGCAGGGGCAGCAGCAGACGTTTCGCGTGCGCCTCGCCCGCAAGAGCCGCCTCAGCGGGCGGTGGGAGGAGTTCAGGGACGACAGGCGGCGCGTGCGATATGGTGCCCGGGGGTACCGGCTTCCCGATTTGGGCGCGTGCCGCGACCACTTCGCCGCGGCAACGGGCGAGAGGGGCGTCTGGGATGTGCCCGAGCCCGAGGCGGCGCGCGCGGCCCTGCTGGGGAAGATCTTCGCGGAGACGACCGTGCCGCTGTGGTGGTGGTGGAAGCTGCGCTGCGGGCATTCCGGCGGCGAGCCGTGGAACCTCGGGCAGTGGTGCCGCCACGCCTCATTGGGCAGCCTGGGGCGCAGCTACTTCGACTTTTGCCAGCGGCATGGCCTGGAGGTGTGCGAGGGCGGCGACTTCGACGATGCCATCCGGGCGTTGCTGCCGGGCCGCCGCGCGCCCGAGGCGGTCTTCTGGTTGGACTACTGCACGAGCGTGCAGAACCAGCGCCAGGAGTGGGAGACCGTCTGGGGCCGGTGGCCCGAGCGTGGGCTGCTGCTGCCGGACCTGGACACGTGCCGGGCGGCCTTTCGGCGGACGGCGAAGCTGGATGACGCGGAGTGGGTCGAGGGTGTCCCGTCCGAGCCGGTGGCGGATGCGAACCTGGAAGCGGTAGACGACTGGTGGGCATGGAAGCTGGCCGAGGGGGTGACCGCGCCGGACGAGCGCGACCCGTGGGGCCAGGAGCGGCGCCACTGGAACCGCCTGTGCGCCGTCGACCGGCTGCTGCAAAGCTACCGGGCGTTCAGCCGCCGCGCAGGGCGCGCGCCCTTGGATGATGAACTGGCGCTCGGGCGCCTGCTGGTCCTGTTGCCGCCCACGGCCGAGCGGGTGAAGGCGCGCCTGTTCCGGCAGGCCGCGGGGGAATGGATTGTCGTGAGGCGCAACTGCATCGAACTGCCAGATTGGCACACCTGTCGCGACGCCTTCTCGGTGCAGACCGGCCGTCTGGTGGAGGGCACGGGTCCGGTGCCGACCGCAACGACAGGCGAACTGGCGCCGTTGCCGGCGCGCGAGTTGCTCACCCGGTGGTGGCGCGCCCTGCTGGCCCGGACCGAGGACTTGAACTGCTACGACATGGACAAGATGCTCCGCGGCCCCCTGGATGAATTCAGGATGGAGCGCCCAGACGTGACGCGCGATGAGTTGCGCGGCTACTTCGCCATGTTTCTCGACCGGCACGCGGTCGCGTGCGAGCCGGGCGGCGAGTGGGCGCGCTTCTTCGAGGAGGGGGCGCTGCTCAAGTCGGTGACCGTGGTGCCGCCCGAGGCACTGGAGGTGCAGGACCTGCAGGTGGAGGTGCCCGGCACCTGGTACACCGCTTGGGGCGTGCAGCAGGGGCGGCTGCAGTTCGAGCAGATGGCGGGCGAGTCCGTGAAGTGGCCGCCGCTGGTGGACGGTCCCGATGAACTCACCCCCTGGGCGATCTCGCCCAGAGGCGAGTCCGAGCGCCCAGCCCGCGCGGCCCGCTTCCTGTCCAGGCTGTGACCGCCTGGCCGAAGAAGACAGGCTTTGCGCGGCGCTGCAAAGAGAAACCGCCCGTCCGGACAGTCCGGACGGGCGGCGGTGGTGGGCAAGTGCTCAGAAGTTGGCGGTCTCAGTGTTCGGGTCCTCGCCGGCCCCGGTCGCGGAACCCTTACGCGTTTCGAAGTCCTGCTCCAGAATGCGCAGGTCGACCGCGTAGAGGCTGGGATGGCTTGCGCCGCCGGGGCCCGGAACCCCTTGCAGGACCAGGTCCCTCGCCGCGAAGCGCGACTGGAGTTTGTCGCCGTTGTTCTGGTGCAGCAGGTCCAGGGAACGCAACTGCTGGGCGACGGATTGTGCGTTGTGCCCGCCGCAGGCATCCCTGAAGCTCGAACTCGTCATCAGAACCAGAGTCCGCCCGCTGACGTGCTTGAGCATGGCGCCTGAATTCTGGAATGAGCGTGGCTGGTGGTCATCAAGGTTGACCATGCGGGACAAGTTCACCTCAATGAAGCGCTGAACGGCAACGACGCCCTTCATGGTGTCGCTGAGCAGGACCGTGCCGTTGAGCCAGAGGTCCCGGACCGTTTTGACGGTGTTGAAGACCTCCTGGTGCGGGTACATGAACAGGGCCATCTCATGAGCCAGCTTCCCGGCGCAGGCGACCAGCGCGAACCGCTTGATGACCCGGGCCTCGGCGTCGTTTACCTCGACGTCTTCAAGCAGCCGCCGACAGTAGTCATGGTACAGCCACTCCATCCGGGCGAGCAGGGTGGGCACCTCCAGCAGTCCGGACACGAAGGCCGGCCCGGCGGTGCCGTAGCTGGTGGAGCAGGCCTGCTTGATCGCGTCCGCGAAGACGCCCGGCTCACTGCCGTGACAGTCGACCAGGATGCTGTCGCCCGTCGGAATGTCCACCATGCGGACCTGCTGCCCGGCGTGCATCCGCCGCGGCGTGCCTGATGCGAGCCTTTCCTGGACGCTGGTCTCGCCGGTGGAAACCATCAACAACTGCCAGCGATGGGACTCGCGCAGTTGGATGTCCCTGGTCATGCGGGCCTTGCCCTCGCCCGAGCTGAGCTTGTAGATCACCTGGTCAAGGTCGATTCCGGGGAACTCGCCCAGTTCGTCGAGAACAAGGGGCAGACCTGAACGGGTGTTCGCGAGCGCCTCAAGCGCATTGGACGTGGTGTTCCACCGGCACATGTAGCTCGGCACCGCGGGGTCGCCGCCGGAGATGCCCGGCCCCCACACGCTCGCGCACACCTGGGCGGCCGTGGTCTTGCCCGTGCTGGACGGGCCATAGAAGTGGAAGCCGCCGCCCTCCAGACCGACCGGCCGCAGCAGCGGCGCGGCCAGGCCGGCCATGATGGTGAACATCAGGACGGGATTACCCCGGGCCCGGCCGAGCACCTCCTCGCGCCACTGGCCTACATGGCCGCGGGCGTGGATGCTGTCGACGTTGACCTTGCCGCGCAGGCCGGACGGATCAACGCACAGGAGCCCGTCCGGCCCGGCGATCGCCAGCCTGGGGAGGACGAAGGTCCGGCGTTCGCCGTCGAAAACCCAGCCGGTTCGGTCCACCCGCTTGAGCCGGTGCGGGGAACTGCTGCCGTAGAGGAATGCGGCCAGCTTGCCCGAACTGCCCGGCGCGGGGTCGAGCCCGTGCTCGGCCAGGTAACCGGACAACCGGCCGGACCTGTGGAGCAACTCCATCGCGACGGGAACGTCGATGATGCGGCCGTCGCGGTCCACGCCGCGCACGATGAACCGCCGGTCTCCGCCGTCCTCATTGGCCGACTCGCCGTGCACCCAGAAGGGGCGCCGCGCGATCGTGTCGGTCTCCTTGCCGCTCTTCGGCGCGTAGTGGACGCCGCGGGCGTCCACCTGAAAATCATCGGCGATCTTCACGCACGCCAGCTCCGCTTCGAGGAAAGCCTCAATGTCACGCATGGTGGCCATGGGCAGGGTTTCCTTGTCGAAAACCGTGATGACCACCGACCGGGAACTGTTGCGCAACAGCCCGTCCTCATCCGAGACCCGCGCCACCCGACCGGGGTTGAGGGTTCTCCTCAGTCCCGCGTGCGGGCTGCTATCGTCCGCGCCGGGGGCAGACGGCCGGGTTGGCCGGTGTTCCCCTGCGGCTGCGGCTGAAACTGTAACGGCCGCGCGGCTGCCGCGCGCCCGGGTTTCATTCGAGCCCCCATCTTCATGGGTGTTGTCGCTGCGGCCATGGTCTACTGATTCATTCGTGCAATCGTTGCGCATTGAAGTGTGAACCTCGTCCAGTCTCGCCGAAGGTCTGTCGCCATTCGGTCCCTCTTCGCTGTCTACAAAGGACGTAATGTCCCAGGCGCCTGCATCCCGTGCAGCGCCCGCAACCGCATCAGCGGCCTGTCGCAGCACCCCGTCCGCACGTTCTTGAACGTGGTCGGAGGCTGCCATTGGACCGGGGGCGTCCAATGAATTCATCTGGCTCGGCGCGGCGGAGGGGGCGCACCCCGAGGGGTTGTCCTCCGCGCTTGCCGTAGCATCCACCAGTTGAGCGCTCCCCTCGCTCGTCATCTCTGGGTCGAACCCAGGAAGATCCGAAGATCCTGAACCTACCATTGACTTATCGATAAACATTGTTTCCAATACTCGTTTTTCATGCTTGGACGGCATGTTGTGCATTCCAAGCCGTTTTCGTCAGCGGTGATGCGCATTGGCGCGTCCCGTACAGCGTGCGGTCAGTTGCCCCGGACAGGGGCTCTGACCGTGGTGGGGCAGGCATTCCTTCTCCCACCGCCCGACTCGCCTGATTGAATGAGCTCCCATATCGGCTTGTACTTTATGCCGGTTCCCAGGCCAGCCGTTTTCCCTGAGAACCACGCCCCCCGCCCACGGCGGTCTGTGCGGGGCGGCAGAGGCAATTTGGACCGGCGGATACCGGCCCTTCCTGAGCACGAGTGAATCAATCTTGCCGCAGCGTTCAAATGGTAAAGATCGGCGCCCGCCGTGGCGGGTCTTTCCTCATTGTGGGACAGGCGGTTTCGGGCGAAATCTTTCCTCAGCCGAGAGGGGGCGCCCAAAACCGCGTTCCGGTCGAACTAGACGAGGCATGTTCTTGATTATTCATTTTACAGAATTTCGCCGCTTCCCGCGCCCGGAGGAGGCTTGGCATTGGCGCTGCCGGTCGTCGCGCCGCGACCGACAGCGCCGGGGGTGACCCCGCCGTGCCAGCGTGGGGTCAGTTCCGGGGGGACGACTGGCGGCGCCGCCAGAGCGTGGGGCGGCGGCTGCCCGGAACCGGCTCTATCTCGGGATACTTGCCGGCCCTCCAGTGCAACTGGAAGGTGCGTCCGATGCAGCGCCGCATCTTCCCGCGCTCGACCGGGTCGGCGTGCAGACCCTTCCAGGTCCAGGCGCTGACGATGGTGCCAAGCGGCCATTCGTCTCCGGCGCGCATGCGCGCGATGCCGTCCCGCAAGGCCGCCTGAAACTCTGGCGACTGCCAGACGTTGCGCCATTCCTGTGCAAGTTTTGTCCGTTTTGTGGCCATGATTGGGGATGCCCTTTCTTCGTTGCGTCGGTCGCGGCCGCAGGTCAAGAAGGCCAAAGTCCGTGGCTCCTGAAACTTGCGCATCGCGCGGCGGTCATGCCCCTCAATGAACTGTTCGCAAAAGATCGGGCAAAAATGGGCAAAGACGTTCAGACCGGTCCAAAGCCGGTACTTTTTCGCTTGGAATTGGGGATTTCGCCCCGCTTGGTGGGTCTGCCGGGGAAGGAAACGTAAAGAAACGAGCGTCCAAAGCGAACCGTCCCGGCCGCGCAGGGCGGCGGAGGTGGCGGGACGGACCCGGCATCGGACTCCAGATTGTGAGGAGGGCTGGACCGGCGGCTGGAGAAGGTCCGTTCCCCGGGTTCCCCGGGTTCCCCGCGTTCTGAAATGAGGAATAGAAGATCTGCCGCCGACAGAAGACGCGCGTTGCCCTCTCTCGTCGGCAACAGCATATTGCGCGTGTGCCCCTGACACACACGCGAAGCCAGGAGGACATGATCTATGGTCTACACGCGGTGCTGGTTCAGGCCCAAGGCACTGGACGCGAAGAAGTTCCGGCTGTTCGCCGAAGCCTGCCAGAAGGCTGCCGCACAAATGGGCGATGTATTGAACAGTGCCACCTTTACCCCAGAGGGTGTTTCCATCGAGGGATCTCCTGGTTACGATACGTTCGCCATCGACCGCATCTCGATCTCGGAGGAGCAGGAGGAACTCCTGTTCGAGTTCTGCCGGACGCAGCTGCTGCCTTACGATGCGGTCGTCGAGCTCTGCCTAAATCTTCTGAAGGAGTATTTTCCCGAGGTCGATATCCTCAAGCCTGACTGAGCGACCTGTGACGCAGCAGTACGCCGGAACCCCGCGTCGGGTTCCGGCCTTCCTGCGATTCCCTCTGCCGCGCCAGAGGGTGGCGGGGGGCTATGGCGACTGCAATTTGGAACCGGCCCAAATCATCCCACCCACCCCCATCACCCCAACCTGCT
>CAIJOU010000168.1 GCA_903822375.1 Candidatus Hydrogenedentota bacterium | reverse complement strand
CCTTGTGCGTGATGGGAATGCTGGCGCTGATCGTGCTGGTAGCCTGGCTCCTCTGGGTGGCGTTGCCCCTGCGCTCGCCGGCCGCGGCCCATCCCCCGGTGCCCCGGCAACTGGTCATTGCGCACCGGGGCGCCTCTTACCTGGCACCGGAAGAGACGATGGCCGCCTATCAGCTTGCGCGGGACCTGGGCGCGGACTACCTGGAGATGGACATCCAGCGCACCAAGGACGGGTCACTGGTGGCCATTCACGATGACACCCCCGCACGCACCACGAATGTTGCCGAAGTCTTTCCCGGCCGGGAAAAACAGAACATCTCAGAATTCACCCTGGCCGAACTCAAGCAGTTGGACGCCGGATCGTGGTTCAACCGGAAGTTTCCCGAACGCGCCCGAAAAGGATATGCAGGCCTGAAGATCCTGACGCTGGCAGAAGTACTGGATATCGCCGCAGCCAAGGGAGATAAGCACCCGGTCTACATTGAGACCAAATCTGCCGATCGCTACCCCGGTGTCGAAAAGGACCTGGTGGACCTGCTGCAGTCGCATGGCTGGCTGGATGGAGAAAGCGGACCGTTGCCGAAGGTAATCTTCCAGTCCTTCTATTCGGAAAGCCTGGTGAAACTGGGAGAACTGGCCCCGAAGGTGCCCCGCGTCTATCTGCTCGTACCCGAGGTCCTGGAGAAAGAGGGCGGATGGGGGCCCATGCTGGACCGGGCCGCCCAGATCGGCGTTGGCATTGGTCCGGCGGGGACCCTCTGCTGGCCCTGGCATTTGGGCGGCGCCCACCGGCACGGGCTTGTTGTCCACGCATTTACGGTGGACGAGACCTGGCAGTTCCGCCTGATGACCTGGTTTGGTGCGGACGGGTGCTTCACGAACCGTTGCGACGCGCTGATGGCTTACTACGGGAAACCGCCCGCCAGAACGGCGGATGCGGTTCTGGCAGCGCTGGGATACTGACGGTTGATGGCGGCATCATCCCTGACGGCTTGATTGGCCGGGATCAGTCCGTTCCGTCCCTGAAGGTACTCGTGTCTTTCTGTCGGACTCCGGAATCACGACTTCAGGCAACTCCCCCTACGCCAAGTATCCACCGTCGCAGACAATCACCGACCCCGTCGTGTAACTCGACGCGTCCGAGGCGAGGTATACGGCCGCGCCCACCATCTCGTGCGGCTCGGCATGGCGGCCCATCGGCACCTGCCCGACGAACATGTCGTGAATTTCGGGCGTGTCGATGAGCACCTTGGCAAACTTCGTGTTCGTCAGCCCTGGGCAGATGGCGTTGCACCGCACCCCGGCACCGCCCAGTTCGGAGGCAAACGCCTTCGTCATTGAGATGACCGCGGCCTTCGTCATCGAGTAGATCCCCTGCATGAGCATGGGTGAGATGCCGCCGATGGACGCCACGTTGATGATGGAACCGCCGCCCTGATCGACCATGATGCGGGCGGCCCTCTGGGCCATCAGGAAATAGCCCTTCACGTTCACCTCGAAGGTCTTGTCAAAGATCGACTCGGTGGCGTCAATCGTCGGGCCGAAGTAGGGGTTCGTGGCGGCATTGTTGACCAGGATGTCGACCCGCCCGTACTCGGCCATCACCCGGTCGAACAGCAATCCGATATCCTCCGGCTTGCCGGTATGGCAGGCCACGGCCAGCGCCTTGCCGCCCGCATCGGTGATTGTTTGTGAGACCGCGTCCAGATCAGCCTGCTTGCGCGACGCCAGCACCACCGTGGCCCCGTTCTCCGCCAGGCCCCGCGCAATGGCCTCGCCAATGCCGCGGCTCGCGCCGGTCACAATTGCCACTCTGCCCGTAAGATTGAAATCTGCGATGGCCATGGGTCTCTCCTTGTATTCCAGAATTTTGCGAATTATACCAAAATCTTGCACACAATAAGCTCTGCATATTAGCATCTTCCAGCGCACCGAAGTTGAAACAGCGTGGGGCAGGCATTTCTGCCTGCCGTTCTCAGACATTCTTCCCGTAGCGTCCGCCCTTGTGGCGGACGTGGATGCCCGCCTGCGCGGGCATGACGGAACCCTGACGCACATGCCCGCGAAGTTCCACTTCGCATAGAAACAGGAGGCCCCATGGACTTTTCAATTCCCGCCGAATTTCAGGCAACTCTGGACACCATCAGGCGCTTCATGGAAGACGAGGTCATCCCGATCGAGAAGGACTTCCTCCTGGGCGGCATGGCGCCGGTGCAGGCGCGTGTCGATGCCCTGCGCCAGAAGGTCAAGGCCATGGGCCTGTGGCTCCCGCAAATCGCCAAAGAGCACGGCGGGATGGGACTGAGCCTGATGGAGTTCGGCATGGTCGGCGCCGAACTGGGCCGCTGTCCGCTCGGCCATTACGTCTTCAACTGCCAGGCACCGGACGCGGGCAACATGGAAATCCTTATCCAGTACGCCAACCCGGCGCAGCAGGAGCGGTTCATGAAGCCGCTGCTGGCCGGTGAAATCCGCAGTTGTTTCGGCATGACCGAGCCGGAGTTCCCCGGCTCCAATCCCTCTTGGATGGGTACCACCGCAGTCCGCGACGGCGACGACTACGTCATAAACGGGCACAAGTGGTTTGCCTCGGGCGCCGACGGCGCGACGTTTTGCGTGGTGATGGCGGTGACCGATCCCAACGGACCGCCGCACAAGCGCGCCAGCATGTTCCTGGTGCCGATGGACACGCCGGGCATCGTCGTGGAGGCGAACACGCCCGTGATGGGCCACACCGGTTCGGGCTGGGCGAGTCATGGCGAACTGCGCATTACCGACTGCCGTGTGCCCGCCGAAAACATGCTGGGACCCATGGGCGACGGGTTCCTGCTCGCGCAGGAACGGTTGGGACCCGGCCGCATCCACCATTGCATGCGCTGGATCGGCGTTTCGGAACGCAGTTTCGAGATTCTCCGCGACCACCTGCTCCGCCGCCAGGTGGCGCCGGGCGAACCGTTGGCCATGCGCCAGTTCGCGCAGGGCTGGATTGCCGAGAGCCGCGCGGAAATCGACGCGGCCCGGCTCATGGTGCTGCACGCGGCATGGGCCATCGAGAAGCACGGGCTCAAGGCGGCGCGCGAAGAGGTCTCGCTCATCAAGTTCCACACGGCGAACATGATGATGCACGTGGTCGACCGCGCCATCCAGGCACACGGCGGCCTGGGCGTCACCGACTACACGCCGCTCTCTTTCTTCTTCCGCTTTGAGCGTGCCGGCCGCATCTACGACGGTCCGGACGAGGTGCACAAACTGGTCGTGGCCAAGCGCATCCTGAAGCGGCGCGCAGCGGAACTGATGCAGCGCGGAGAACTGTGATGGGCGCACCGCGCGACACTGCCGGGCCGGTGCGGCCCGGCGAGGAACTCGACCTGGCCAGGCTTGAGGCATTCCTCCGCGCGCGCCTGGGCGCGCTCGACGGGCCCGTGTCCGTGGAACAGTTCCGGCACGGCCACTCGAACCTCACCTACTTGGTTCATGCCGGGTCGCGCGAACTGGTGCTGCGCCGTCCGCCCTTCTCCAGCAAGGTTAAATCGGCCCACGACATGGGCCGCGAACACGGCGTGCTCTCGCGCCTTTGCGGCCACTATCCCACCGCGCCGCGGCCCGTGGCCTGGTGCGACGACCCCGGGGTGCTGGGCGCGCCCTTCTACCTCATGGACCGCGTCAGCGGCGTCATCCTGCGCGGGAAAGTGCCCGAAGGACTGGAGGTCTCCCCCACGCTGGTCCACGACTGCTGCGAGGCCTTTGTGCGGGGTCTTGCCGATCTGCACGCGCTCGACTACAAGGCCATGGGCCTGGAGGAATTTCACCGTCCGGGCCACTACGTCGCGCGCCAGGTGAACGGCTGGGCCGAGCGCTATCAGAATTCCCGCACCGACGACATCCCCGACATCGAGAACGCCTTCCGCTGGCTCGCCGAGCGCATCCCCCCCGACACCGACGCCGTGCTCATCCACAACGACTACAAGTTCGACAACCTCGTACTCGACCCGGCAGACCTGACCCACATCATCGGCGTGCTCGACTGGGAGATGTGCACCATCGGCGACCCGCTCATGGACCTCGGCGCCTCGCTCAGCTACTGGGCCGATGCCGAAGACCGCGACGAACTCAAGTCCATGCAATGCTTCCTCACCAGCGTCCCCGGCGCCTACAACCGTCAACAGGTGTCCGACCGCTACGGCGAACTCACCGGCCGCGACACCTCCAACATCCTCTTCTACTACGTCTTCGGCCTGCTCAAACTGGCCGTCATCATGCAGCAGATCTACTACCGCTTCAAGATGGGCACCACCAAAGACGAGCGCTTCGGCGCGCTGATCCTGTTCATCTACCTCATGGGTCAAATGGCCGCCCGCGCGATAGAGACGGGGAAGATATCGCAATAGCGGCGGGGTCGGTGAGGACTCTTTGAACATGTGCAGCCATACCCGGTGTCATGTTTCAAGAGCACCTTGGTGCCCTCTGTGGTCCAGTTTCAACCCCTTAATCAAAACTCCGTCTGCTTAACTGCCCTGAAATATATCGAAAAGCGTCTTGTGCTACGTAACCAATTCCAATATTCTTGCTCTATTGTTAATTTGGCGGAACGCGCGAGGGTTGTGTACAGTTCCTTGCAGTGTTTATCGTCGCAGAATGGATTGCCATGGGTATCAGGCGTTTCCGCGAAGAACCCTGCCTTCTGAAAACAATCGAAATTCCTCCGGACAAGTTCTGCCGAAAAGGTGCCCGGATAATCTCGCATGAACTTTCTGTAAATGACTTGTATGTTATCCGCCGGATCTTTGCTTTTCGGGTCCAGCTGCGTGTTGTTTGACCCTGTAAATAGATAGCCAAGATAAGAGGCCCGGATGATCAACACGTCGTCTCTGAACAGAGAATTCGGAAACAATCTCAAATACTCCTCCCAGTTGCCGATACGCTGCGCAAGTCGCCCGTAAGAGATTAAGAGTGCCGCGTCCCCATTGTATCCCTCTCGAATTTCTATCTGCCGCAGTTCCAAATTCCTCCTGAGGGATTTGGGCAGATAGGGTGAGAACGTGCGTGGAATTGCTTCTGGGATACTATGGACATAAAGCGATTCGTCGCCATCCCAACCTATCTCCAGATCGCCATAAGACAACTCATGGGCTTCCTTGGATTCTACAATCTCTCTGCCAACATCAACTCTATGGACTCCCATGCCCTTTTCGAGACTCGACTGTTTTTCAGTAAATATGGCGCATAGTTTGTCGCACACGCAGTCATGCAGGTCGAGAAACACCAGGAACGCCTTCGCACAAGTGTCCTGATCAAGCGGGGCGATGGTTTCTTGGTATTTCCACCGCGCCTTTTGGACCGATTTCGGGTCATCCTTCGGAAGACCCTTCAAAAACTCCGTGTACCCCTGCACGGGGTCCGGCTTGTCTTCCGCACCCGCAATACTTCCGGCAAGAACCAAAAGCGCAAGGAACCACAGCAAAACCAATCGATACATGACAGAAGAACCTCCAATACTTCATTACACTACCCCTGATGACAAATCTATGTTCGGTACTATATCCACGTGACGCCGGGACACTCAACGCAGGGCTCATATTACCACAATGTATATTACTCGCCAGGGAAAATGGTCTATTCTCCGCACAAAATGCAGTTATTCCCTTTACTTTGCGGCGAATGCACGGTATAATATCCGCATGAAACGCGGAGATTGCAAATACATCTGGCAGTCACCCGACTGGCCAAAATGGCGTTACGATCTTGCCGCACTTGCCGGTCCGCTGGCGGAAGTCAGCCGGGCCCAAGGGCTGCTGCTCGGCCGTCTGGCCGATGTCGGGATGGGGTTGCGTGACCAAGCCAGCCTGTCAGCACTCACGGAGGACGTAATCAAAACCAGTGAGATCGAAGGGGAGCGATTGGATGTGGCATCGGTGCGTTCTTCCATCGCACGGCGGCTGGGTCTGGACATTGGGGCGCTGGCACCGGTGGACCGTCATGTGGACGGCGTGGTCGAAATGGTGCTCGACGCCACGGAACGATGTGACGCGCCCCTGACGCGCAAACGGCTGTTCGGGTGGCATGCGGCACTGTTTCCGACCGGCTACAGCGGTATGGCCCGCGTCCGGGTCGGGGCGCTGCGCAATGACGCGCACGGCCCCATGCAGGTCGTCTCTGGTCCCGTTCACCGCCAGCAGGTCCATTTCGAAGCGCCGCCCGCGGCACGCCTCGCAACCGAATTGAAGCATTTCCTCGACTGGGTGAACAGCAACACCGACACGCACCCCCTGCTCAAGGCTGGACTGGCGCACCTATGGTTTGTAACACTGCATCCCTTTGACGACGGCAACGGCCGCATCGCCCGGGCCGTCGGCGACATGCTGCTGGCGCGGGCCGAGAACAGTCCGCAACGCTTCTACAGCCTGTCGGCGCAAATCCAGCGCGAACGCAGCGACTACTACGACATCCTGGAGCGCACGCAGAAAGGCACGCTCGATGTCACCCCCTGGCTTCGATGGTTCCTGGACACCCTGTACCGCGCCGTCAGCAACGCCCAGACCACCCTCGATGCCGTGCTCGTAAAGACCCGTTTCTGGCAACGCTGGGCCACCATCCCGATGAACGCACGGCAGGTGAACCTTATTAACCGCCTGCTCGACGGGTTCGACGGCAAACTCACCAGCAGCAAATGGGCGACAATCGCCAAATGCTCCCCCGACACGGCACTCCGCGATATCCAGCAATTGATCGCGCTGGGCGTGCTGCGCAAAACCGCAGGCGGCGGGCGCAGCACGGGCTATGAATTAATCGACTGAGACGCGCAATTGAAGGCGCGGCGGGGCTCTTGGTGCTGTGGGTTGCTTGTCTTTGTTCTTCCCCACGGTCCGGTGCTACCGGCCGTCAAATTCTTGTGTTCCTTCAAAGATGGTCATGCCATCATGGCGGCCGGCACTTCTGAGCCATGAAGGCGCAGTGCCTCACTCCCCTATGCGTTCTTTGCGATCTTTGCGGCAGCTCCTCCGGGCCTTTTGACCGCATAGACCGCAAAGAGCACAAAGAAAGCGTGTCCCGCTCAAAGAACCTCGCCGCGCACGGACTTGTCCTCTGTCTGTTGCTTTATGGATTCTGGATTCTTTGGTTGGGGCCATTGGCCGCACCAAGTTTATCCGGAGAGGCTATGCCTCCGCGTTGACCACGATGACGGAAATGTCGTCATAGTCGCCGCTCTTTTCCGCCTCGGTCACGAGCGCCCTGCAGCGCGCCTCCGCGCTGCCGTGCTCCGCGAGCAGCCGCTCGATTCTTGCGAGTCCCAGCACGTTGTGCAGCCCGTCCGAACACACCAGCAGCGCATCGCCCGGGTGCAGTGTCTGGCATTCCCCCAGATACAGTTGGAACGAGCGCGACCCCATCGCGTTGGTGACAAAATGCCGCTCCGTGCTCTCCTCCGCCTCGATCAGCGTCATCTCCCCCATCCGCACCGCCATCGCCACCAGGGAGTCGTCGTCCGTCACCTGCCGAAGCACCCCATGGCTGTGCCGGTACACCCGGCTGTCCCCGGCATTGAACACGACATACTCGCCGCGGAGCAGCAGCACGCCCGACAGCGTGCATGCCATGCCGGCATATTCGGACTGCCGTTCGCCGTATTCCAGCACAACCTGGTTCACCTGGTTGGCGGTGTTGTAAAGCGCGTTTGCCAGCGCCCGCAGGTCGCCGTCCTGTGTCTCCAGGTAAAAGTACGCCTCAAGCGTCTCCAGCGTCAGGCGCGCGGCGGCGGCCCCGATGGAGTCGCTTCCCATGCCGTCCGCCACGGCAACGAGCAGCCCTTCCTCATGGTCCTCCCCGACGTTCTGGTCCACCTGCACCGAGGCCTTCCCAAAAGCACAGACCTGGTGCCCCACGAGAATGACGTCCTCGTTTACTTCGTGCCTGGGCCCCTTTTCTGTGTTGCCGTAGACCGTGATCCGCATTACTGCCGCTGAGGTTACCCCCATCCTTCGACAGGTACCGGGGCAATTTAAGATGGTGTTGACCGGCGGGCCTGCGCCCGCCCTACCCCACTTTAGCAGGTTCCGCGGTGGGCGTCAACGCTGCCGCCGGGGTGCCGTTTTG
>CAIJOU010000167.1 GCA_903822375.1 Candidatus Hydrogenedentota bacterium | reverse complement strand
CGGGCGGACAGCGCCAGCGCGTGGCCGTGGGCCGGGCCATCGTGCGCCAGCCCAAGGTGTTTCTCTTCGACGAGCCGCTCTCCAACCTCGACGCCAAGCTGCGCGTGCAGATGCGCACCGAGATATCCAAGCTGCACCACCGGCTTCAGTCGACCATGATCTACGTGACCCATGATCAGGTCGAGGCCATGACCATGGGCGACAAGATCGTGGTGATGCTCGACGGCATCATTCAGCAGGTGGCTCCGCCGCTGGAACTTTACCATCACCCGGTGAACAAGTTTGTGGCCGGTTTCATCGGCAGTCCGCCAATGAACATGATTGAGGGACGTCTGGCCGGCGAAGACGGCACCATTCAGTTTGTGGACAAGAACAACACCGTGCACCTTGCAGTTCCCGCGGGGAGGCATGCATCCCTCAAGAGCCACGTGGGGAGGAATGTGACCCTGGGCATACGCCCCGAGCACCTGCGCGAAAGCGCCACGCCCCAGGGAACGGACGGCACGAGTATCAAGGCATTGATAGAAGTCGTTGAGCCGATGGGCTTCGAGATTAACCTGTATCTCACTGTCGGCGGCCAGAACATCACGGCGCGCATCAACACCAGTGTCGAGCCGGCAGTGAACACGCAGTACGTACTGGACGCGGACATGAATTGCGCCCATTTCTTTGACGCCGAAACCGAGAAGACAATCGTCTGAGGGGAACGGCGTCACCTTCATCGGCACGCTGACAATCGCGTGCGGCAGGAGTTTTCAGGAATGGGTCATGGCCCCACATCAAGCGCAGAAGGTCCCGCCCTTCCGTCATTCCCGCGAAGGCGGGAATCCAGTTTCGGCGAGAACCCGGTGCTGTGCACAGATGCCTGGAGTCCCTCCTGCGCGGGAATGACGGAGGCTCTCGCCAGTGTGGAAATGGGGGAGGTGCGCGGTGATGGCGTTGAACTATCTCCGGAGACCATGAATTCGACCCAGTTCCCGTGGCCCGGCGGCAGGCAGATGGCGCTCAGCCTCAGCTTTGACGACGGACGCGAATCGCAATGGCGCAACGCCCTGCCCCTGCTCGACCGGCACGGGGTTCACGCCTCCTTTTATCCGCTGCCGTCGGCGGTTCGGGAACACCCGGAGCCCTGGCGCGCGGCCGTTGCCGCGGGCCATGAAATCGGCAATCATTCCCTGACCCACCCATGCAGCGGAAACTTCCGCTTTTCCCGGCACAACGCGCTGGAGGAAATGTCGCTGGAAGAGCTTGAGCAGCAGGAACTGCTGGAGGCCAACCGGCAATTGGAGGCGTTGCTGGGCGTTCAGCCCCGGAGCTTCGCCTATCCCTGCGGCCAGACCACCGTGGGCAGGGGGGAGTCCGTGCAGAGCTACGTGCCCGTGGTGGCGCGCCATTTTCTGGCAGGGCGGCTCTTCTTCAGCGAGATGCACAATGACCCCGCTTACTGCGACCTCCACCAGTTATACGCGGTTACCATGGACAACACGGACGAGGCCGGGGTGGATGCTTTGCTGGAGGCCGCCCAAGCCGAGGGCGGGTGGCTGATTCTCGCCGGGCACGACGCGGGGCCGGAAGGCTCACGGCAGACCGTGATTCTGAACACACTCGAGCATTTGTGCCGGGTCGCCGCCGAACCCGCAAACGGCATTTGGCTGGATACTGTTGCGAACATCGCCAGCTACATACAGGGTGACCGAACAGCATGACTGGGGACTCCTCAAAACTGACACAGACAATTTCAGGGCAGGATGAATCAGACGACATCCTGACAAATGACCCCATTATCTTGTATAAGTGTCTCGTTGGCTTTACCTACTTCCTATTCTTCATTGATGTCGTATCAAGGGGGGTAAGATTATGGAGATATTCTCACCATTCTGATCCCTATCTTTTGCGAACCCATTTGAGTTGGGTCAGTCTTGGGGAGGATCTCGGTACGGTGGTATTCTTCCTCTTGATAATGTACAAAGGTGATTCAAGGATAAGACGATTATCGTTCTTCTCACTGGCCTACATTGTTTTGTGTAACTTGGAACAGTCCGCGCAAGTCTACGAAGTAGTTTTTGTCGGAGTTGCCGCGTTTTGCTCAATAATCTTTACGATTGCGGCGCTTTACGTCAGGAAGTCTCTAAAGAGATGCGACAGGTTCAACAATGCCCTTTCAGAATGAGCGAATTCTTTATCAATCGTCTAATAATGAACAGTGCCACTGACATAAAACGATGGCTCTTGTGGGCTGCGGCCCTTGCCGCGGGCGCGTTGCTGCTGTATTTGTTGTGGCCCGGCGCCGCGGCTTCCGAGGAGGAGCGCCAGGCGTTGCGCGAGGAGCGCACCGTCATTGTTTTCTGGGACCGCCATTCCGGCCATGAACACGCCGAACGGCGCACGCTTATTGACGAGTTCAACCGAAGCCAAAACGAGGTATATGTGCGGGCGGTACCGATCGGCGGCAACGCGCTGATGGAGAAGGCGCTCACCTCGATTGCCGGCGGCGCGCCGCCCGATCTTATGTCCATGGACGGCAGCATCATCTGCCAGCTCGCCGGGGACGGCCTGTTCCTTCCGCTCGACGACTTTGTGGCCAGGGAACCCGACATCACGCCGGACAAGTTCTTTCCCTGCATCTGGCCCATGGTCAGCTTCGGCGGACATGTATGGACCATACCGACGACGACGGACGTGATCTGCCTGGTGTGGAACAAGCAGGAATTCATCAAGGCGGGACTTGACCCGGAGCGTCCCCCGCGGACACTGGAGGAACTGGAGGACTTCGCCGCCAAGCTCACCATACGGAAGCCCAACGGGGCCATCGAGCAGATGGGCTTCCTGCCCTGGCTGCCCTGGGACAACAGCTACATGTGGGGCGTGCTTTTCGGCGGGCAGTGGTACAACGAAAAGACCGGCCTGATCGACTGCGCCACCGACCCGGCCATCATCCGCATGTTCGAGTGGCAATTGAGCTTCACCCGAGGACCCGATCCTTCCAAAGACAAGCCTTTTGCCATGGACCCGGACATGGTGACCTCCTTCAGCAAGGGACTCGGCGAATACATGAGCGCCAACAACCCCTTCTACGCGGGCCGCGTTGCCATGATGGTCGAAGGGGAGTGGCAGGTTGCCTACATTCCCAAGTACGCACCCAGCCTCGACTGGGGCGTAGCGCCCATTCCACAGCCCGCGGGGGTTCCGCCAGCCGCCTACGACCCCACCATCGTGGGTGATGTGATTCCCGCTACGGCGCATCACCCCGAGGCGGCGAAGAAGTATTTGCACTGGTTCTACAACAACCGTCCGGGCGGCGGCACGTCGCCCGTGAGCGACTACAATGCGGCCATCCGCAACATTCCGCCGCGCATCGACGACACCATGCAGGACCGGTTCATGGGGCATCCCAAGTTCAGCGTGTTTGTGCGCCAGTTGCTCGATCGGCCGGTGAAGATTCTGCCCATCATTCCGACGAACCGCGAACTCACCGACGAGATTGAGCGTCAGCGCGAGCGTGTGGTCATGCGCCAGGTGTCGCCGGAACAGGCCGCCCGCGAGGTGCAGGAGGTGATTAATCGCGAGTTGCTTCGATTGCGCAGCGTCGCGAAGGAGGGAGCGGGCACATGATGACGCGCATGGAAAGGCGCAATCTGGCGATGGGGCTGCTCTTCGCATCTCCTTGGATCGTGGGTTTTCTCGTGTTCACGCTCTATCCGCTGGTCATGAGCATCTACTACAGCTTTACCTCGTACAACGTGGTGCAGCCTGCGGTCTGGGTGGGCCTGAACAACTACCGGGTGCTGTTCTTCGAAGACCCCCTCTTCTGGAAGTCACTGTACAATACCCTGTACTTCACCGTGTTCTCCGTGCCGCTGTGCTTGGGGGCGGGCCTGGGCATAGCGATGTTGCTTAACCAGAAATTGCCGGGCCAATCCGTGTTCCGCACGCTCTTCTTCCTGCCGAGCATTGTGCCCATTGTGGCCTCGGCCGTGCTCTGGCTGTGGGTGCTCAACCCGGAAAGCGGCCTCGTCAACAGCCTGCTGATGCAGTGGTTCGGCATCCAGGGGCCGGGATGGATTGCCAGTCCCGAATGGTCCAAGCCGTCGCTCATTCTCATGAGCGTGTGGGGCATCGGCGGCGCGATGGTGATCTTTCTGGCGGGGCTGGCCGATGTGCCGCAGTCGCTTTACGAGGTGGCCGAACTGGACGGCGCGGGCGCATGGTCCAAGTTCTGCCATGTCACCCTGCCCATGTTGACGCCAACCATCCTGTTCAACCTGGTCATGGACCTCATCTTCTCTTTCCAGTATTTCACCCAGGTGTACGTGATGACCGGCGGCAAGGGCTCTCCGGTCGATTCGACGATGTTCTACGCGCTTTACCTTTACCGCAATTCCTTCCTCTATCTGCGCATGGGT
>CAIJOU010000166.1 GCA_903822375.1 Candidatus Hydrogenedentota bacterium | reverse complement strand
TTTCTATCCACAGAACACCATTGACGGCTGCGGGCCCGATGGCTGGTTCACGTCCACGCCCTACAGCGCCATCGACCTCCTGCCCATTGAGGCCGACCAGCCGGTCCTCAACCGCTACAAGCTCATCATCTTCCTCGGCTGGAACAGCTACGACGCGGAAGACTTCGCGCGAGTTGTTGAATTCGTGAAGCAGGGCGGCACGCTCATACTGTCCGCCGCCCATCTCAACGCGGAACTGGCCCCCGACAAAGCGCCGGTGTTTCCCAAAGACGACCGGATCATCCAACAGTTGCTTGGCGAAATATACCGCGATTGCACCAAGAAACTCGTGGTGAGTTTGGGTGCGGGCAAGATAATCTATTTCCCGCAGCCGGTTTATCCCATCGACAAGGCCATTGCGAATGACTACACCGGAACCATGGTCGAGGCCGCGATTGAAGCCAACGCCGCGGAGTTACAGCAGGGGTGGATCTTTCCCGACAGCCACATCGGCTTTACTGTATGGGACAAAGTCGCCCGCCGCACCATCTACCTGCTCAATGTGGATTGGAAGGGCGCCGACGAGTCCCACGAGGCGGTGTTCAAGTTTGGTCCCTCCAGCTTCTTTGTCAACGTCCGCCGTGGCGCGCTCGAAACCATCCACTGCGCGGAAGGTCTGGCCGTCATGCCCGGAAGCAACACCACGGACGTGCTCAGCATCAAGAGACAGGGCAACGGATGGAGCGTCAACGTGCAGACCACCGCACCGGATGAGCTTCGCATCTTCAACGCAGCCACCGGCAAGGACAGCGAGAAGACGCTGGATGGGCCGGGCATACACGAATTCGACGTAGAATAGCGGTGGTTAGTGTGGCGCAGACATTCTTGTCTGCGCTGCGCAGGCAGGAATGCCTGCGCCATATTGAGGACGTCCTATTGTTGGGACGATGGAGACAAAAACAGATGCCCCGAAAACTGAACGTCGGTCTGGTCACACTGGGCTGCGACAAGAACACCGTGGACATGGAATACATCGCGGGCCTGCTGGCCCGCGGCGGCTGTGAGACCGTGCCCCTTGGTCCCGGCGAGGATGGGGGAGAGGCCGTGTTCGATGCGATTGTCGTGCTGACCTGCGGCTTCATTGCAGACGCCAAGGTGCAGTCTGTCGAGTCCGTGGTCGAATGGGCCGAGCGCAAGAGCCAGACCGGCATGCCGCGCCGGCTCTATGTCGCCGGCTGCCTTGCCCAGCGCCACGGCGCCGAGCTGTTCGGTGCCATTCCCGAAATCGACGCGCTGCTCGGCGTGGGCCAGATGGCCCAACTCGCCGACATGGTTCGCGAGGCCGACAGTGACCGGCACCTGGAAGTGGCCGCCAAACCCAGGACGGATATCGTCACCGCCATGCCGCGCCGCCGCATCGAAACGGGTCCCCACGCCTATCTCAAGATAGCAGACGGTTGCAACCACACCTGCGCCTTCTGTGCCATTCCGGCCATGAAAGGACCGTACATCAGCGTTCCCCGCGAGATTCTGCTCGACGAGGCACGGCAACTGCTGCGTTCCGGCGTGAAGGAACTCAACCTCGTTGCGCAGGACATCACCGTCTACGGCCATGACTGCTACGACGCCTACCGCCTGCCCGACTTGCTTGGCGAACTCTGCGCGCTCAAGGGCGACTTCCGCGTCCGCTGCCTCTACGCCTATCCTGGCGGGATAGGCCGTCCCCTGCTCGACGCCATGGCGAGCCTGCCCAAGGTCGCGCGCTATCTCGACATTCCCATCCAGCACATGGATTCGGGCGTACTCAAGGCCATGCGCCGTCCCGCGCGCGGCGCCGACATCCCCGCGCTGGTCCACCGCATCCGCCGTGCCCTGCCCGGCGTGGCGCTGCGCACCACCGTGCTCGTCGGCTTCCCCGGCGAGAGCCCGGCCGCGTTCCGCAGCCTCATGCAGGGCCTGCGCGACACCGCCTTCGAATGGCTCGGCGCATTCGCCTTCTCCACCGAGGAGGGCACGCCTGCGGCCGTCTTGGCG
>CAIJOU010000165.1 GCA_903822375.1 Candidatus Hydrogenedentota bacterium | reverse complement strand
GGCAACAGACAGTTGCGCGGGCGACAGAACGGCGCAGATCGTGGTCACCAACCCAGTGAACACGGCGGCTCCCGGTTCCCACACGGTGCGCTACAATGTAAATGACGGCAATGGAAACAGCGCCGCCGAAGTAACGCGCACGGTCAATGTGGCAGATACTATCCGGCCGGTCATCACCCTGCTCGGCTCCAATCCGGCGCAGGTGGAATGCGGCGGCGTATACACTGACGCGGGTGCAATAGCAGGGGACTCTTGCGCGGGCGACCGGATAGCGGCCATCGTGGTCACCAATCCGGTAAACACGGCGGTTCCCGGCGCTTACACGGTCCGCTATAACGTAAGCGACGGCAACGAAAACACCGCAATCGAGCTGACACGCACGGTTTACGTTGTGGATACAACCCCGCCGACAATCAGTCTGATGGGATCCAATCCGACAACGGTACAGTGCGGCAGTGCATACACCGATGCGGGCGCGACAGCCAGCGACACCTGCGTGGGAGATCGGACGGCGAACATCGCCGTCGACAATCTGGTGAACACCGCGCTTCCCGGCACCTACCCGGTCCGCTATAACGTGAACGACGGCAACGGAAACAATGCCGCCGAGGTTACGCGTCTGGTCACGGTCTCCGACACGACGGCCCCGACAATACAGTTGACGGGCGCTCCGGAAGTGACGGTCGAATGCGGCGGAACCTACACGGAACTTGGGGCAACGGCGACGGACAACTGCGCGCCAAGTCCGGCCGTAACTATTGGCGGCGATGCGGTGAACACGGCGGCGACCGGTGTCTACACAGTCACGTATAACGCGAGTGACGGCAACGGAAACGGCGCTGTCCAGACCGCTCGCACCGTGACCGTTATGGACACCACACCGCCCGTGATTTCGCTCGTGGGGGCTGCCGCGGTGACTGTTCCATACGGCGGGACATATACCGAGCTTGGTGCGACCGCCACGGACAACTGCGCCGCGAACCTGGGGGTGACGGTTGGCGGCGCCGCGGTGAACACGGCCGTCTTGGGCGCCTACACGGTTCGCTACAACGCGAACGACGGCAACGGCAACCATGCCGCCGAAATCACGCGTACTGTGACGGTTGTGGACAACTCGTCGCCGACGGGAACCATCGTGATTAACAACAACCGCTCGGCCACCAACACGCCCAACGTCACGCTTGCGCTGACGTGGAACGACGGTGCGGGAGCCGGCGTGGTCAGAATGCGTTTCAGTGACGACGGCGCAAACTGGACGGCCTGGGAGCCGTTGGCGGCAACGCGGGCCTACATATTGCCGGCCGGCGACACACACAAGACGGTGCGGGTTCAGTACCTGGACCGCGCGAACAACCGGTCCGCCGCATTCAGCGACTATATCCTGCTGGACACTACCCCGCCCACAGGCAGCATTGTCATCAACAACGGTGCGTCAACCACTACCACCCGGGCAGTGACGCTGGGACTTGCCTGGGCGGATGGAACAGGATCTGGAGTGTCACGAATGCGCTTCAGCAACGACGGCGCACATTGGACGGCCTGGCTGTTGCCCAAACCCTCTTACGCCTACACGCTGACGGGACCAACGGGATATAACACGGTGCGTGCGCAGTTTCTTGACGGCGCGAACAATTACTCACCCGTGTACAGTGATTACATAAAACTGCTGGCCCCGTAGCCGCATGCAAGTCCCCCACTGACGCGTCCGAACAGCCGCCTATTTGAAAAGGGCCATGGCAGGACTGAAGAATGTCACGGTCAGTTTTGCTGCGTGGGAACGTAACGCAGGATCTTCAGCATCTGGTCCATGCGCCGCTGAATCTCCTCGGGGACGAGCCGCTGCTGGATGCAGGTGGCAATCCACCCGGGCCCGACCTCGACGGACATGTCCGGATGGCGCATCAGGTATTCCATCATGCCCGGCGTGCAGAACGACTTGGCAAACCCGGGGTCGGAGGCAAGCACGGTAAACGCTTTGGAAAAGGCCTCGTCGCCGGTCTGAATCTCGATCTTGTCAACGCCGGCCATGTGTCCCACCTTTTCATGGATATCGGGGGGATAGGCGTGCATCTCCGGCATTTCCAGGTCGTGGCGGAGCATGGCGATGCTTGAATGGTGGTGCACCTTGTTTCTCTTGTCCCCGGTGGCGTAGTGATAGTTGAACACGTAGACCGGAAAACCCTTGTAGCGGCCCGTGAACACGTTTGACGCATAGCGGTTCTTGCCCCGGCGCAGTTGATACACCAGGGGAAGGCGGCGGGGAAGGCCGTAGCTTACGTAGTCGTAGGAAAGGTGCAGTTCGGCGGCCGTGTCAAAATAGGCCTTGCGGAGGAGCCGCTGATAATACATTGCAAGCAACACGGCAAGCATCAACACTCCCGCAATGAACAGCAGGAACAGGACCTGTGAGATTTGGTCTTGACTCATCGTGTTGGCGCTTCCGTGCCGGCATGGCATTGTCTTTACTATGTGCGCAACGCACTTCAGACTTCAAGCCGGATGATGCGGCCGCTCCGGCACGGTCATTTCCGGCCTGCGGCACTTTGCCGCAATGGACACCTGCTGAACACGGGTGGTACCATGGCCGCACGGGTCTATGGCCTGTAATCCCGTGCGTCCGGCAAAAAGATGCACGCCCCTTCTCAAGGAGGATGACGATGAAACGCGTGGCCCTGCTCTGTGCATTTGTGCTTGCGGTGCTGACAGCTTCCGCCATGGCGGCCGATGCGCTCAGGGAGGGATTCGCCAAACCGCTGCCGGAGTACTCCCCGGTGCCCATCTGGTGGTGGAGCGCCGACCCGATCACGCCTGCGGGGGTGCGCGACCAACTCGGCAAAATCGCCGGGGGCGGCATTCACAATGCCATCATATTGAACCTTGCCCCTTCCGGCCCGCTCTACGGCAGCGCCGCCGATGAGCCGCCCTTTCTTTCCGAAGCATGGTGGGACCTGTTCCGTGTTGCCGTGGAGGAGGGGAAAAAGGCCGGCGTGCGCATCTGGTTCTATGATCAACTCGGCTTTTCCGGGGCGAGCCTGCAGGCCCATGTTGTTCGCGACCATCCCGAGTTCCGTGCCGTGTCCCTTGAACGCGAATTCAGGGATGTGACCGGTCCCGCCGAGGTGGAAATCGCCGTGCCGCCCGGCGGTACGGCCCTGGCCGCATTCACCTCGGAACTGGTCGGAGACAACGCCAGTATCGCCAAGTGGATTTGGGATTATCACGCGCCGGATGAAAAACTGACGCGTTATTTCCGGCGCACTTTTGAACTGGCTGAGATTCCGGGCGAAGCACACCTCAACATAACGTGTGACAACGGCCATGTCGCCTATCTCAATGGACAGGAGCTGGGCCGGGAGAGCGTTTACGGTGCTGAAGGATGGAGCAAGGCCGAGCGTTACGACCTGACGCCGCTGCTGAAGAAGGGCAAGAATGTACTGGCCGTGACGGGAGAGAATCTGGGCGGCGAGGGCGGGCTGCTCGCGGAAATAATTTTCGGGGGCGCCAACGCCCCCGCGCGCATCGTTAGTGACGCCCGGTTCAAGATGAGCGCCGAGAAAGAACTGTTCTGGACCTGGGTCTGGGTCGATTACGATGATGCGGACTGGGTGGCGGCGGATGAGATAGGACCCATGTCCACACCGCCGTGGAACGTTGTGGAGGGCATGGAATCCAAAGCGCCAACCCCGCTGGGCGTTGCCGTGAAGAACTGCCTTAATGTGTCAGACAAGGTCCAGGACGGCAAACTGAAAACCACTGTACCCGGGGGAAGATGGCGCGTGTCACTGTTTCACACGATGCCCGCCGGTTTCGACTACGCCAATCCGGACGCCTGCAGAACGCTGTTGTCGGTGGTGCACGGCGAGATGGAAAAGCGCTTCGGCAATGAACTGGGCAAGGCCATCGCCGGTTCCTTCCAGGATGAGTTTCCCGAACTGCCCCGTTTCTCATGGCGAATGTCGGAGGAATTCCGCGCCCGCGCCGGCTATGACCTGATGGAGCGGCTGCCCGCGCTGTATGACGATGTGCTCGATCGCTTCGGAGACCCGGCGGGGCCCGGTACGGTGCAGATTCGCTGTGCCGCCAACGACATTGCCGCAGCGCTTCTGGAAGAGGCTTTCTTCAAACCGCTTTTCGACTGGCACGAGAAATACGGCATGCTCTGCGGTTACGACCAGTGCCACCGCAGCGCCGACCCCCAGGGCGGCGACCAGCGCTATGTGGACTACTTCAAGACCATGCGCCATTACCAGGTACCGGGCAATGACATGGACGGCGACGCCAAGCCGCATCAGGGCATCGCCGACCTCTACCACCGGCCGCGGGTCTGGCTGGAGGGCTTCCACTCCAGCGGGTGGGGCCAGACGCTCGAGGAAATCGCCACCCTGCTGCACCCATTCTACGCAAATGGCAGCACGCTGTATGACCCCCATGCCATTTACTATTCCATCCACGGCTCTTACTGGGAATGGGCGCCGCCCGACACCGGCTGGCGGCAGCCGTACTTTGCCGATTATCCGGTGCTGGCGGACTATGTGTCCCGTCTGTCCTATGTGCTCTCGCAGGGAACCCATGTCACCGACCTGGCCGTGCTGCGGCCGACCTCGGCGGTGCATGCCTATGCCGGGTTCACGGAGAATCCCGCCGCCGAGCGCTGCTCCGATGTGTACTGGAAATGCCAGGAATCGCTGCGCGCGGAGCAGTTGGACTATCTGGTGATGGACGAGGACTCGCTCGCGCGCGCCGAGGTGGCGGACGGGGCAATAAAGGTCAGCGGCATGACGCTTCATGCCATTGTGCTGCCTTCGGCGCGGGTGCTGGGTTCGGCCGCGATAAAGAATTTGGCCGCGTTTTCCGCATCCGGCGGACTGGCGATCGTTGCCGGAGACGCGCCCGGGTGGCCGGCCGATCGCACATTGTCCGGGGCCGCATTTGACGCCAAGGTAGACGCACTGCTCAGGAACGCCGTCATTCTCGCGGACCCGGGCCGGGTGGCCGCGGAAGTTTTGAAGAAAATGCCCCGCGACGTGGAGGAGAAGAATCCGGCACTGCACCGCCGCATCGGGGACCGCGACGTGTACTTCGTCCTCTCCGACACCGGCACGGCCGGCAACGGCAAGGCGCGCTTCGCCATAAATGACCGCAAACTGTGGGAAACCCCGGCGGCGCGCGGCGAACGCGGCGACTATACCTTTGCCGTGGACGGCATCCCCGAATACTGGGACGCGCTGACGGGCGAAGTGCGGCCGCTGTACAATTACGAGCGCAAGGACGGCCGGACGCGCGTCGAGGCGGAACTCAATGAAACGCCGGCACCGCTGATCGCGCTGCATGTTCCGACACCGCAAGACCCCATCAGCATCGAGTCCGATCTGGATGTGACCGAATTGAAGCGCGAGGGTGGAACGATAACGGTGGAGGGCATGCCGCGCGTGGAAGCCGCCGCGCAGCCCCCCAAAGAGCACCGTGTCCGCGTGGCCTATGCGGACGGCATCTATGAAGGGACAATTCCGGCGCAGCCGCCGGAGCGCACCGGGCTAACCGGCCCCTTTGCCTGCACGCTGGAGCCCACCTGCGAAAACAGCGACGGCAGCTTTGCATGGCCGCCCTCGCCGGGCGCCATTCCCGTCGAGGTGCGCAGCTTCAAATGCCAGGAGGAACATCCCGCAGAAGAGAAGTCGATGGCGTGGACCGAAGCGGATTTTGACGACCGCGCATGGGAGCGGGCGTTCGCTTCCTTCGGACCGCGTGTGTTGTGTACCGGGCCGGTGGCCCTGTCGGCGGGCGACAACTTCGCCGACTGGCAATTCCCATGGGATTACAGCATAACCCGCTGCGAACGTGCCGAGTATTCGCTGCGTCTGGGCATCAACGAGGACAAAGTCTTCTCCAGCGCCCTCGGCGGCAAGGGTCGGATTCCGGAAGAGTTCATTGATCTTGGCGAGGTGCGGGGCCGTGATGTCTACCTCGTCCAGGCAAATGTCATTCTGCCTCCGCAGTACACCTCTAACGCGCCCGCCATCCTGCGCATTGGCGGCGCGTGCCGGAAACGCGCATTCTTTAACATGGAGGAACTCCCGCTTCAGGGCGGCCTGGATGCGCGGGTTGTCCATGGAAAGGTCGTGCTGCACCCCGGCAACAACCATCTGAAATTGTGGGTGGAGCGTGAGACCAAGGGACCATTGCGGCTTTATTACCAGATGCTGCCCGACGGACAAGTTCCGCTTGACCCGGAATGGATTTGGAGCAGCCAGCCGGACACGCCGGGCACCACGGTGTTCAAGAAGACAATCGATGTGCCCGGACCGGTCAAGTCGGCAGCGATGGTCGTGGCGCTGGGCGGCATGCACAAGATTCGCATTAACGGTGAGTTGGTGGCCGACCAAGGAAATTTCGACGCCTATTTCATGAGCCGTGCGGAAAGGTACGACATTGCCAAATACCTGAAACCGGGTCCGAACGCGTTGGAAATCGAGGCGCGCGACACGGGCGACGCCGTGGGCCTACTGCTCGACGGACTCGTAACCCTTCAGGACGGGCAGGAGCTCGCCTTCGTTTCGGACCCGTCCTTTGCCACCGCAAACGGCCCAGCGCGGATTCTCAGCGCCCCCGCCAACGGTTACATGGGTGACCCGGCGCTGCTCCTCCTGCGGCCCCGGCCCCATCCCCTTCCACAGGCCGGCTGGCTGGCCGATGAACCGTCGCGTCCCGCACCGTTTGACCGCCTGATCTATGCGCCGCCATACGAAATTTCACCCACGCCCACACGGTACCGTTTCGTGGTGCCCCCCGGCGCAACCCGCATGACCCTGCGCACACCGTGCAAGTCGCAGCTGTTCGTAAACGGCCGGGAAGTGCCGCTCGAGACCAAAGACGGCGTGCTCACGGCCGCCCTGCCCGACCCCGACGCGCCGCGCCGCGTCGCCGCACTGCGGATAGTTGCAGTCCTGGGCTTCGAGAAGGGTGCCGCCATAGAGTCGCCAATAACGTTTGAGACGGGCCCCGGCACCATTCCGCTGGGTTCCTGGGACGAGTTGGGACTGCCGCATTATGCAGGCGGCTTGCGCTATACTGAACGCGTCCAATTGCATCAGAGGGACGGTGCCCGCGTGATACTCGATCTGGGCCGCGTGCGCGGCACTGCCGAGGTGCTCGTCAATGGCAAGCCCTGCGGCACGCGCATCTGGCACCCCTATCGCTT
>CAIJOU010000164.1 GCA_903822375.1 Candidatus Hydrogenedentota bacterium | reverse complement strand
TTCCCCAGTCGGCGTGACATGAAGACGAAAAGATGCTGGTCTCAAGTCGCCAACGTGCCATTACGGAGTAATTGATCATGAAGAGTCCCTTTCGGATGAACTTCTGGGCAGGCAGCGTGCTCGTGCTTGCAGGGTGTTGTTCCATGGCCTCCGGCACCGTACCCGCACAGGCGTCCACGCCTGCGGCCCCGCCCAACGCCGTGCGCGGCGAGGTTGTGCTGGCGCGGGCCAGTCATGAATGGATGTCCCAGCAAATCGAAGAGCCCTGCGTGCTGCCGAATCCCAAAGTGCCGGGACGGCTGATTATGTTCTATGGCGCGGTGCCGGCGTCCGACCGGAATTACGCGGCCATTGGCAAGGCTTGGGCGGATGTGCGCGAACCGTTCAAATGGCACCAGGATGAGGCGAACCCGATATTCTGCCCGGGGAAAGGCGGCTGGGATTCGGGTTCCCTCCGGCTCGACACCGTGCTCTACATCCCGGAGGAGGACGCCTACTACATTTACTACTCCGGCACCCAGGGCAATGTGCAGGATCGCATTGGGCTCGCCATTTGCCCCGTGGGGGAGGACGGCTATTCGGCCGTGACTGCTGCCAACATCAAACGGTTCGGAACGGCGCCGGTGCTTGCGCCCGAGGCTGCCGAGCCCTACTGCGAAGGGATGGCATCGCAGGCGGCGGTGATGCGCGAGTGGAACGAGGCCGCGAAGGGCTGGGACTGGTATATGTACTATTCTTACCGCGGCAAGGACGGCACGCTGCCGGGTATCCGGCTCGCAACATCGAAGGACGGAAAGTCCTGGATGCGGCAGTACAACGCGGCGGACCCACGGGGCATGGGCCAGACCTTCCCCTCCACGCCCAACGCCTATTATGAGTGGCACCAGGTTTTCAAGGTGGACAAGACCTATGTGCTCTCGATTGAGGTGGGCATTGAACACGGCAAACGCTGGCGACCCATGTTGGCCGTCAGCACCGAACCCGTGAAGGGCTGGACGCAGCTTGACCCCGACGCAGTGCTGCAGACCCAATGGCAGGGGCTTTACAACGACAGCACGCTCTACCATGTTGCCACGCCGGCGTTCTATCAGATTGAGGGCAAGTGGTACCTGTACTGCCAGGCCTGCGGTCGTCCCGACAACGACAACTACATCGACGGCGGATGGGAAATGTGGGGCGTCTCTTGCGACCGCGTAATCCCCACACGCCCGGGCTGTGTAGATTTGCATATCCCAGGGTTGCCGACAGCAGCCACCAGTGCCTCGGGGAGGTGAGGCGCGTAATGCGAGAGAATTCTGTCATGCGGTGAATTGACAATTCCTCGGAAAGATTGTAGTATCAGTTAGTAAGGGTTGCGATGAGAATTGTCCGCGCGGGGTAGGTGGAGACGAGGCCTCCGATTCATCAGACGTGTAGTCACCGATGCTGGGTCATGCGCGGCTGAAACGTCGACGCACGAAGAGAAGAGGTGGATATGCGGCTGGCGGCACCGGGACTTTCCATGTTCATGGCCTTCGTATTCCTCCTCATGCTTGCTGCCACTCATGCGGTTGCGGCACCTTCCGGGCTTGCCCTGGCTTCCGCCGATTGCGGCAGCGGAGACGGGGGTGCGGCCGTCACAGTCACAGGCACGGGGCTGTCTGTCAGCGGTGTCACAAGGGTTGTTTTTGGAGGCGTGGACGCCACGGGTGTTATGGTGAGCGCCTTGGGCGGCGGCAATTGCTCCGTTGTCTGCACGACACCTGCCCATCCGGGAGGCCTTTGCGACATCACCGTCGTCAATCCGGATTCGTCCAGCGCCACAATTCCCGGCGCATATGTGTTTGTTCCAAGCACCTTTGATACTCTTGACGAAATGACCTTGCTGCCATGCGCGAGTTCAACATCTGGCGGCGGGAAGGTGTTTCTACTTGGCTTTCCGGAGAATTTCGATGTCGTGCTTAATACGGGCCAATTCTCGCTTGGCAACGTGCCCATAACGGGGACACGTCCATATAAAGTGCCTGGATGTGTTCCTCTCTATTCATTTGTGGCGCCCGCCCATCCGGCGGGACGGGTCGGTCTTGGCATGGTGGACCAGGGCGATTTAATTTCAAATTGTTTTATCTATGGCGATACTACTGCCCCGATGGTTCTCTCGGTTGCCCCGGTCAAGGATGGGGCTACCGGGGGGGCAACGATTCGAATTTACGCCGGGAACCTTCCACTGACGGGAACGCCGCAAGTCACGTTCGGCGGAGTCGCCGCGACTAATGTGGTGGTGCATTCCGACTTTGGGGGATGGCTTACCTGTACTGCGCCGGCCCATGCCCCCGGAACTGTCGACGTTGTAGTCCAGAATCCGAACCAGCAATCAGGTTCGCTGCCCGGCGCTTTTACCTATAACGCAATACTTACCACACCAGTGCCCACCTCTGTTTCCCCAAACCAAGGGCTCACGGGCGGCGGCACGGCAGTGACAATCAGTGGCACAGGTTTCTATCAGGGGGGGGCGCCCCGGGTGGTTTTTGGCAACCGAGACGCAACCAACGTTGTGGTCCCGATTTCCGGAAATGGAACTATCCTCACATGCGTGGCCCCCTCACGTGCCGCAGGAGTCGTCGACATTACCGTCATCAATCCCGGCAGCCTCAGCGGTGTACTGTCGGGTGCTTTCACCTATATCCCGCCGCCGACGCCAAAACCCGACACCGTCACACCCAGCCAAGGCTATGTTTTCGGGGGTGAAACAGTCACCATCGGCGGTTCTGGATTTACCACACTCGGAACCACGAGTGTAACCATGGGAGGTGTCAGCGCCACATCCGTGTCGGTGTACGACACGGGCGGAGGAATTCTGGCGGTTCGTTGTACCGCGCCTGCTCACGCTGCAGGAGTGGTGGACGTCGTTGTAACCGGTCCTGCAAATGTAAAAGGGACTCTTTCCCATGGTTACACCTATCTACCGCCCCCGGTACCCACAGTGAGTTCCGTGACGCCCAACTCGGGTTCCACGCTGGGGGGTGGGTCGGCCACCATCGAGGGAACGGGCTTCATCCGCACCGGAACCACGCGTGTTGTTTTCGGGGGTGTGGACGCCACCAACGTAAATGTGTCCGACCCGGGCTCGGGAATACTACACGTCGACTGCACTGTCCCGGCACACTCCTTCACTGTCGGGCCCGTTAGTGTTAGCGTCATAAATCCCGACGGCCAGACAGGAACGCTTGGAAGCGCATATACTTACCTGTTGGCGCCCGGGCCTTATGTGACCAGCGTTTCCCCTAACCAAGGCTATACAATAGGTGGTACTGCAGTTACCCTTAGCGGCACGGGATTCACCCTGACGGGCACTACCCGGGTTACCTTTGGGACGGTGGCCGCAACCGGCGTTCAAGTCAACGACGTCGGAGGTGGCATCCTGAATATTAGCTGCTGTGCGCCTGTTCATGCTGCGGGCTCCGTGGATGTCACGGTAAGCAATCCGGACGGCCAGATGGGCATCTACGTGAATGGATTTTCCTACAGCACCGGACCGACACCTGTTCCCAGCAGCATTTCCCCGAACAGCGGTTCCACCGCAGGCGGCACCTCCGTGAGTATAAGTGGCACCGGCTTCTGGCAAATGGGAACCACCCGGGTTAACTTTGGCGGTTTGGACGCCACCGACGTTCAGGTAGTCGGCACAACCGGCGAGAATCTTCGAATAGCCTGCGTTACGCCGGCGCATGCAGCGGGCAGCGTGGCTGTCAAAGTATATAATTCAAACGGCATGAGTGGCACGAAATCGGCCGGATTCACGTATGTTGTTCCGCCCTCACCCAATCCCACTTCAGTGTCCCCGAGTTCGGGTGGCGTTTCAGGTGGCGACACTGTCGTGATTACCGGCACTCACTTCAGTCTAACCGGCACCACCCGGGTCACGTTCGGCGGCATAGATGCCACAGGCGTTTCCGTCGCGGACGTGGGCGACGGATATTTCCAGATTCACTGCACTACTCCGGCCCATGTGGCGGGCACCGTGGGCGTGACCGTAATTAATCCTGACGGCGGGTCAGGCACCTGTACCAGCGGATTCATCTATGTTGCTCCCGTGATCCCCGCATCAGTCGCCCCAAACCATGGCTACACCGTCGGTGACGAGACTGTGACGGTATACGGCACGGGATTCTTGACATACGGCACTTACGTAAGCTTTGGCGGGGTGTTGGGCACCGTCAATTCCGTGAATGTCTCAGAGGGCAGCCTTCAGTGCACCACTCCGGCTCACGTGGCGGGTGTTGTGGATGTGACTGTCTCTAACTCCTACAACAGGTCCGGCACCCTCGCCGGCGCTTTCACTTACGTCCTCCCGCCCACCCCCAGCCCAACATCCGTTTCCCCCCGCCAAGGATACACTACCGGTGGTCAACTGGTTACAATCCAAGGCACAGGCTTCAGCCTTATCGGGTCAACCGTCGTAAGCTTTGGCGGGGCGTTTGCAGCGGATGTTCAAGTGATCGATGGCGGAAACGGAAAGCTGGTCGTGCAGTGTCTTACTCCCGCCCACACCGCGGGGACCGTCGATGTGGTCGTGCGAGGACCCGGCGGCCCCAACGGCAGAGTCGTTTCCGGATTCACCTACAACGTTCCGCCGCCCCCGGCGCCGACGTCGCTGTCCCCTAATCAGGGGCTGTCAACGGGCGGCTACAGTGCGCTCATCTACGGTTCAGGGTTCCTCAGTTCAGGGACGACTCGGGTGACTTTCGGCGGCACGGACGCCTCAGAAGTCCAAGCGCATGCATCAGATACGGGAACCCCGTACATCTCCTGCACAGTCCCCGTGCATGCCGCGGGTTCAGTCGATGTGGTGGTCATCAATCCGGACGGCC
>CAIJOU010000163.1 GCA_903822375.1 Candidatus Hydrogenedentota bacterium | reverse complement strand
CCGCCCCACCCCATGCGGCGGGGTTGGTGGACATCGTCGTTACCAACCCGGACACCCAGTCGGGAACACTGCCGGGCGCATTCAACTATGATTCCACCTACACGCCGGCACCACTTTCCGTCACGCCCAATCAGGGCCCGGGATACCTTTCCAACTGGGTTACCATATCAGGAACTGGATTCTCCCCTATCGGCACAACGCAGGTCATGTTTGGGGAAGCGCAGGCTTCCGGTGTCTTTGCGGGCGGTGATACCACACTCACCTGCTACACCCCCCTCCATGCCGCAGGAACGGTGGATGTCGTGGTGACCAATCCGGGAGGGGCCGTCGGGACCCTCGCCAACGGATACACTTTTCTGCCGGCGATTACGCCGGTTCCGACCGCCATCTCACCCGCCACGGGACAGGAAGCAGGCGGCACCCGGGTGATGATCACCGGCACAGGCTTCATGCCGGGTGGCACCACGCAGGTCAGTTTTGGCGGTGTTCAATTGTACACGGTGCAGGTGGAGGATGCCGGGGACGGTTCCTTCCGCATTGTCTGTCAAACCCCGAGTCATGCCCCGGGCGTGGTGGACGTTGTGGTGACCAATCCCGGAGACTTGACCGGTACACTTGTCGGTGGGTTTGCCTATATGCCCCAACGGCCTCCCGCTCCGGCAGTTGTTACACCCAAAGAGGGGACAACACTGGGCGGCACCCAGTTGACCATAACAGGAACGGGATTCACTCCCTACCAGCCTATGCGCGTCACCATTGACGGCGTGGACGCGACCGGCCTCTGGGTCGACGATGACAGCACACTGACCTGCACCACCCCGGCACACAGTGCCGGTGTGGTGGATGTGGCGGTCATCGCTTTCGACGACAGTACCGGCGTTCTTCCCGGAGGATTTGTCTATGTCGAAGCGCCGCCGCCCACTGTCAATGCCGTCACGCCCAATGAGGGCCCGGCAACAGGCGGCATGATGGTAACGCTCGCAGGTGCCGGATTCAGTTCCCTTTACAGCAACCCCGTGAGCACCAAAGTCTTGTTTGGAGGGGTTGAGGCCGCCAACGTCAATGTGGTCAGTGACGTCTGCATCCAGTGCTACACGCCGGAACATCCTTCCGAAGTCGTAGACGTTGCCGTGGTCAATCCTGACGGGAAGACGGGAACGCTGTCCGGCGGATTCACCTATGTGGAAGTACCTCCGCCAAGCGTCGTTTCGTTGTCACCCACCCACGGCCTTGTTATCGGCGGCACCACGGTGACGATATCCGGAGCCGGGTTCTGTTCCTTGCCCGGCGCGACCAGCAGAGTTCTGTTCGGTGGAGTCGAAGCAACGGACATTAATGTGGGGGGCAGTAACAGCATTAGCTGCAAGACGCCGCCGCACGCTGCGGGTTCGGTGGATGTTGTTGTCGTCAATCCCGACGGCAAGACGGGCGCGCTCCCCAACGGATACAGTTACCTGAACATGATGCTCCCGATCATCACGAGCATATACTTCCCCATGGGATATGCGGTGGGCGGTTCATACGCAACGATTTACGGAAGCAATTTCTCCGAGTCCGGCGCGACGCGCGTGAGCTTCGGCGACGTTGAATCCCCCGACGTCTATGTGGGCAATTCGGGAGGCAACAACCTGTATATTCGTTGTCAAATCCCGCCGCATGCACCGGGCGGGGTTGACATTACCGTTTACAACCCGGGTGGCGGCACGGCCACCCTGCACAATGGGTTCACCTATATACTCGGACCGCCGCCAGGGCTCGACAAGATTGTGCCTGCGGAAGGTCTGGTTGGGGGTGGAACGCCCGTGCTCCTCTCTGGTTCACAATATGGAAAACTCGGGACTACCCGGGTTGTCTTTGGCGGCGCGGATGCGACGGAAGTCGAAGTGCTCTCCGACAGCAGTATCTTCTGCATTTCTCCCCCGCACGCCGCAGGCACAGCGGAAGTGGTTGTGGTCAACTCGGACGGCCAAACGGCGACCCTGCCGGACGCTTTCAATTATCGCGGCCCCGCGTCCGCCATCGTCCGCGTGGATGTGGATAACCGGTCGGGCAACGAAGACGGCGCCCGTTGGGAGACGGCGTTTACATCTGTTCAAGCGGGCATTGACGCGGGCAAGGCCACTGGCGAACCGGGCGAAGTCTGGGTGGCCGAGGGAACCTATACGACCGCGGGAAATACCGTCGTGGCCATGGCGCCGTTCTGTGACCTGTATGGAGGATTTGCAGGCAACGAGACGCTTCGTGATCAGCGCGACACCAAAGCGCATGACGCTGTCATCGACGGCGAAGGTGTTCACGCATGCGTCTACGGCGCCGATAATGCGCGGCTGGACGGATTCACTATCACTCGGGGCAACGGGCCCGCCCGGTCGGGTGTTAGCGGCACTCTGGCCGCGCTTATTTCATCGATTGGCAGCTATTCAGATATAGACCATCTGCTTGCGATCGACAACGCAGGCGTCTCGCCAACCTTTGCTGACTGTTTGATTTCCGGCAACGGTTCCTCCTGTGCCGTCATGGTCAATATGGCGGATTTCGAAAAACCATCCAATCCGCTGATAATCGGATGCAGCTTCTCGGACAACGGGGTGTCTTCCTATGCGGTCCTGAACGGAGACGTCAACGGAACCGTTTCCCGTGTGCGGATGACGGACTGTTCTTTTGCCAGAAACTTCATTGGAGTGGTCAATCTTGGGTCGGGCGCTGGTTGCAGCCCAACCATAAGCCGCTGTGTCTTCTCGGCGAACAAGAATGCGGGGTTGATGGCCCTATCCATTACCGGAAGTTGCCGGCCCCGTCTGGAAAACTGCCTGTTCACAGCGCACACAAGGGGCGTCCTCAATGTCATGAGCCCCTACAGCGCCTCCGCCGGTTTGGACCTTGACAACTGCACGATTGCCGGCAATCCAACCAGGAGAGATGTGATTGACGCGCCCATCTTCGCAGGCGCGGTCCGTTTGGCGAATTGTATTGTGTGGGATAATGGCGGAGTGCTTGCCACGCAGAATTCCCCGGCCAAGGCATCCTATTGCGATGTGCAGGGCGGATACCCCGGCACGGGAAACCTTGATGCCGATCCCCTGTTTGTGAATCCGGCGGCGGGCAATTTCCAGTTGCAGACCGCCTCGCCCTGCGCGGACACAGGCACGGCCGACGGCGCGCCGACGGTGGACTTGCTCGGTGCGCCCCGTCCTCAGCGTGCCGGAATGGACATGGGTGCCTATGAAGTGCCCAACCCGGTGCCCGCACCGGATGTGGTCGGCCAGACGCAGGACGCGGCCGCTGAAGTGTTGGCCGGCGCGGGCTTTGCCGTCGGAACCGTGAGACAGGGGTACAATCTGGCCGTGCCGGTCGGCACGGTACTCTCCCAGCGTCCGGTTGGGGGCGCGCTTGTGCAGCCCGGTTCAGCCATTGACTTGGTGCTGAGCCGGGGCGGAATCGCCGTGCCCGACGTGGTGGGCAAGCAGCAACCCGCGGCCGAGGCGGTCATCACGAATGCGATACTGATCGTCGGCACAGTGACGCAGCAATACAGTGCAACCGTGCCGGTGGGTGTGGTGGTCGCGCAAACGCCCACGGCGGGCGCGTCGGTGCTGCCGTCGGCAGCGGTTGACCTCGTGGTCAGTCGTGGCGTGCAGCCGTCCGTAATGCCCGATGTTCTGGGCGAGCCGCAGACCCAGGCTGAGACGGCAGTCACAGCGGCGGGTCTGGCATTGGGCCCCATCACGCAGGACTTCAATAATACCGTGGCGGCCGGCAATGTGATTGCACAAAGTCCCGCAGCGGGCACGGAACTGCCGCAGGGAACGGCGGTGAGTATTGTGGTGAGCCTTGGACCGCCGTCCGCGGTGGAACCCGTCGAGGGCGAGGGCGAGCCCGCGGACACAGGCAAACTCCGGCAGCAGCTGGCTGCGGCCTACGCGTCGGCGGACGTGAACGGTGATGGAAGGCTGTCCCTGGAAGAGGCGCTGAGTGCAGTGACCGAACTCACCAGGAACACGTTTGAGGCGTTGGACACAAACGCGGACGGACAGTTGACGCCGGACGAACTGGGCGCCGATACGGGCACGGGATGCCGGGGCACGAAAGGCGCCGTCGGTCCCTCCGACTGGGGCAGGCAAATGGGTGACCTGTTCCTGCTCGCATTGGGTTCCATGGGCCTGGCGGTCATGTTCACGCACCGCCGTCCTTAACGATCCCGAACACGAGGCAGTTGCAAATGCCGAAAAGTGGTCCGGCTTCTCCGACGCCGGACTGGGGCCGGGGCTTCAAGTCCCGGCTCGCTTGTTTATCGAACTATCGGTGCCCCTGACCGCATGCCAATTGGGGCGGGGGGTAAATGCTCGTATATACTGTGTTCCTGAACTCACCGTTGGAACAGGGCATGGCATCCATTTCAGTCGTAATACCGTCCTACAATCCCCTTCCGCAGCATCTGGAGACGCTGTACGGTTCTCTGCTTGCGCAGACGATGGGGGATTTTGAGGTGGTGGTGGTGGATGACGCCTCGGAACGGGCCGATTATTCGGTTCTCCAAGATCCCCGTTTTAGGGTGCTGCGCCGGGACCGGCGTTCCGGTCCGGCGGTGTGCCGCAATGCCGGGGCGGCCGAGGCCGCCTGCGACAGGCTCTTCTTCACGGATACGGACTGTGAACTCACGTCGGAAACGCTGGAGATTGTCCGGCGCACGCTGGAAACGGAAGGCACCTGCACGGGCGACACCATTACCCGGGTGCGCACGGCCTTTGGCCGCGCGGCGGCGTTGCTGGGCTTTCCGGGCGGCGGGATTATTGGGTTCGACCGGGTCTGGCGGGTGGATGCCGACGGGTACGCGCGCAGCTTCAGCAGCTGCAACCTGGGCATGCGGCGGGAAACCTTTGAAGCCACGGGCAGATTTGACGAGTCTTTCCCCGTGCCGGGCGGCGAGGACACGGTGCTGGCGCGGCGCATGGTGGACGGAGGCATGAAAATCCGCTATGTGCCCGGCCAAGTGGTCTACCACGTTGAAAAGAATGACCTTCGCGGGTTTATCCGTTGGCAGATCACGCGCGGCCGGGGCAACTATCATATAAAACGCCGCGTTCCCAATGTGGGAGGCTATCTGCGGCTGCGGGTGTGGACCTTCAGCAACAGCCTCAAGGCGGCCGGGCCGCTTTATGCGCTGCCTGTGCTGGCGCTGATCACGTTGTCGGTGACGCTGCAAACCTGGGGATTTTGGCTCGAATCACGCAAACAGGGAGAACATCATGGGTAAGGCGACCGCACTGGTGACCGGCGCCAGCCGGGGTATTGGCCGGGGCATTGCATTGGCGCTGGCAGGAAAGGGTTATGACATCGCCGCCGTGGCGACGCGGCTCGAGGGTGACGCGGAACGGCCCGGTCTGCGCGAACTTGCCCGAGAGCTGGAGGCGCTGGGCGTGGTCTGCCTGCCCCTGGTCGCCGACATTTCCAACTTGGCTTCTCATGAGGACGTGGTGCAACAGGCCGTGGCGCGCTTCGGCGCCATCGATGTGCTGGTGAACAATGCCGGTGTGGCGCCGCTCGTCCGTGCGGACATTCTCGAATGCTCCCCGGAAAGCTACGATCGTCTGATGGACATCAATCTGCGCGGGCCGTTCTTCCTGACCCAAGCCGTGGGCCGGCAGATGGTGGAACAGGTGAAAAACGGCGCTGCACGTGCGCCCAAGATTATCTTCATCACCAGTATTTCGAGCCGCGTGGCCAGCCCCAACCGTGCCGAATACTGCGTGAGCAAGGCCGGACTGAGCATGGCGGCGAAGAACTATGCCGTGCGCCTGGCGGAACACGGCATCAACGTCTACGACTTGCAACCCGGCATTACCGCCACGGACATGACCGCCGGCGTGAAGGAGAAGTACGACAAGTTGATTGCCGAGGGATTGCTGCTCTCCCAGCGCTGGGGCACCCCGGAGGACGTGGGCAAGGCCGTGGTCGCGCTGGCCGAGGGCTATTTCGATTATTCCACCGGTTCCGTCATCGAGATCGGCGGCGGGCTAAGCGTCGAGAGGTTGTAAAGAGGTAGACGCGGCATCTTGCCGCGTTCTTCTCGCGCCGGGTCGGGATGGAAGCGGAGAGAGGCTGGAAGCCTCTTCCGCGGTAGATGCGCCCTCCTGCGTGGGGCGAGCATTTCTTGACTGGCTCCGGTTTGGGGCCTACACTGTCTCTTTCTGCGAAACGGCGCGGCCGTCTGGCTGGCACAGCGCCCGAGCGGGTTATCAACAAACGACAAGGGAGATCTTGCGATGCATGCGAAACTGATTCGGCGCGGGGGAATGGTGCTGGGTTCTCTGGCCGTTGCGGCCCTGATACTGTCCGCGGCGGGCTGCGCCACGGCCGCCGGTGAGGCCAAGGGTGCCGCAAAGGACGCGAAGAAGACGCGCATTCTGTACCTGAGCAAGTCAGCAGGTTTCGAGCATGACGTTATCAAGACGAAAAAGGGCGCGCCGAGCCTTGTGGACAAGGTGCTTACCGACCTTGTGGCCAAGATGGGCGGTGAAATCACCTGCACCAAGGACGCCAGCCTGATCAATGCCGAGAATCTCAAGAATTACGACGTGGTAATCTTCTACACGACCGGCGTCCTGACCGAATTGGGCACGGACAAGAACCCGCCGATGGGCCCGGACGGACAGCAGGCGCTGCTGGACTGGATCAAGACGGGCAAGGGTTTCCTGGGCTTCCACGCGGACCCCTCCCCCTTCTACAGGGCCGCCGACATTGCCGTCCACGCCTCGCGCGAGGAGGCGCTCTCGAATTTTCTTATCGAGGCCCAGGCCCACGGCCTG
>CAIJOU010000162.1 GCA_903822375.1 Candidatus Hydrogenedentota bacterium | reverse complement strand
CCCTTGGCCACGTCGGTTGCGGTGTTGACGGCGATGCCCACTTCCGCCTGGCGCAGCGCGGGTGCATCGTTGACACCGTCGCCCGTCATACCGGTCACATGCCCCGCAGCCTGCAGATGCTTCACGACCGTATATTTATCCTCCGGGAACACCTCAGCCAAGCCATCGGCGCCAGCCAGCAAGTCGACCGCGTCATTACTGCCCGCGTTGGCAGCAGACTTCAGGTCGGCCATGCGCCGGATGTTGGGCAAACCCACACCGCGTGCGATCTCGCTTGCGACCGCAAGCGCATCGCCGGTGAGCATCTTCACCTGAACGCCAAGGCCTCGCAGTTCGGCGATCAACTGTTTGGCGTCGGCGCGGGGCGGGTCATACAGTGTCACCAGTCCGAGCAAAGTGACCGCACCGGACTCTCCGCCGCGCGCTACCGCCAGCGCGCGATAGCCCTTCAGCGCCGATTCGGCCACCCGCGCCTCCAGCCCGTCGATCTCTGCAGGCTGGAGGCCGCAGGCTTCGGCGACGGCGCGCACGGCGCCCTTCATCACGCGTAGCCGCTGCCCGTTCTGCTCAATCACGGCTTCGGTACGCCGGTTCTTCGCGTCGAATGGTGTAAAGGAGACGGAATTGAACGCCAGCTTGCCGTCAAAAATATGCCGCTCTTTGGCCGCCGCCAGGAATGCGAGGTCGATCGGGTCCTGGTTGGATTCCTGCGACGCAAGCGCACCGGCAACCAGCACATCGTTTTCCGTTGCCTGTGCCAGCGGAATCACGCCGGTGACAGCCAGCTGGTTCATCGTGATGGTGCCGGTCTTGTCCACGCAAAGCACATCCATGGTCGCCGCATCCTCCGCGGCACTGAGGCGGGTGACCAGCACGCCGCGTTTCGCCAGCTCCTTCGAGCCGACGGCCATGGCGACCGTGAACATGACGGGAAGGGACAGCGGTATTGCGCTCATGAACAGGATGAGCACGAGCGAAACCATCTCGATGAGCGGCGTGCCGCGCATGAGAGACATGACGACCACCACGGTGAGCAACACACCGACAACAACGAAGAGCCAGCGCACGATCTTGGCCACCACGGCATCGATGTGAAGCTTCGGACGCGCCGTTTGCACGAGTTCCGTGGTGCGACCGAAGTAGGTCTTCGTACCGGTAAGTATGACCACGCCATTGCCTTCGCCCCGGCGAACGACGGATCCCGATGAGAGCACATCGCCGGATGCCTTATCTGCATCCTTGGACTCTCCGGTGAGGGCGGACTGGTCAACACTTACGGTTCCGGTGAGGAGTCTCACATCGGCGGGAATGACGTCACCGGCGCGCACGCGGACGATATCGCCGGGAACCAGCTCCCGCGCCGGAACGACCTGCCAATTCGCATCGCGCAGCACGCGCGAACTGATCTGCAAACGCCGCCGCAGGGTTTCGACGACGCCGGCTGCCCGTTGCTCCTGCACAAAGCTCAACACTGCATTGATGAGCAGCAGGGCGCTCACCACGGCGAGATCAGAGTATTTGTGCAGGAAGACCGACAGAACCATGATCAACTCCAGCATCCACGCCGACATGCCCCAGAATTTCCCGAGAAATTTGCGTAGCGGGTGCGTCTTTTGCACGGCCACTTCGTTGTAGCCATTTTCTTTCCGCCTGTCGTCCACTTCGGCAAGCGTGAGTCCCTTGTCGGGGTTGACCTTCAGCGTCGCGAGCGTGTCGGGAACCGATGCTGAGGCGATCTCGGGAGCTTTAGCCGTTGCCGGCATCGTGGGCTTCGAACCGGCTTCGGGTTTATTGGGTGTCGTTGGCATGGTGGATTTGCTTTCTATCGTCTAACCGGTTTGCACAGAATTGCTTGCGTCGGTCGCATCTCACTTCCAGTCGCGAATTTCCGGCATATCCCGACCATATTTGTCGATGTATTGCTTGTACTCGATCAGCTTATCCTTGAGTTGCTGCTTCAGGTTGATACCCTTGTCGCCGGTCTGCGGCAGCCGGTCGATGACATCCAACATACGCGCTCAATAAACCTGTTGCGCTCGTTCTTGGCAGCCCGGAATGCCGCTTCCGCCGTCCCTTCCAAAAACGCCTTGATCTGTG
>CAIJOU010000161.1 GCA_903822375.1 Candidatus Hydrogenedentota bacterium | reverse complement strand
CGGACCGCCGCCAGCGTTTGGTCCGCGTCTTTGGTGCCGCCGTAGGTCGTCACAATTGCCGCATGCTCCTCGGTCTCCACGACCCCCTTTTCATCCAGCCAGCCGCCGTGCGTGCCCGTGTGGGTCGTGTACCCGCCAAAGATGCGGGACATCCCCCCTTCGACCCGCGACACGGCCGCGCGGAGCTGTTCCCGCGCTATGGGCACCCCCTCGCGGTCAACGGAGGGCACGACCACCGACACCGCCAGTCCGCCGGTGTGCGGGCCGAGAATTCGTTCCGCGGCCGCCGCCGGGTCCGCCATGCACACGGTTGCGCATCCGGTCGACAACGCCGCCAGCAGGGCCATGCAAGCCAATACGGCGCTCTTTGAATTGCGGAAAATCATTCGCCTGTCTTTCCCGTCCTTCCCGCAAAGATAGGACACCCGCACGCTTCCGGTCAAGCCGCCTCCCGAACGCAAAAAAGCGCGGGTTTTGCCCCCCTTTTGCGGCAGACGAATTTTACGGGAAACTCACCTTATTCATACGGTATAATACGGCCCATGCATTTCGGCATGAGGCGTCTCGGTTGGCTACTGGACAGGGCGAAACGATGAATATTTTGACCAAACTCGGCATCAAACTGCATGTGCTCCACTGGCGGATGAACTGGACGAAGCACAACTCCCATTACCCCTCGCCCGTAAAAGACAACCCCAAGTTCATGACCGCCTGGCAGGCGTTGGACCTAATCAAGGACGGGGCGATCATGGGCACCTCGGGGATTGGCGGAAACCAGCGCTGCTCCCTGATATATTGGGCGATGCAGGAGAAGTTCAAGGCCGAAAAGCATCCCGCCAACATAACCGTCGTCTGCGTGGGCGGGCAGGGCGGCCGGGGCAAGATGCCCGGCACGCTTGAGGAAATTGGCGTTGAAGGGCTGCACACGCGCCTGTTCACCGGCCACGCGGAGACATTCAAGGCCCAACTCAAGCTGGCTGACGCGGGTAAACTCGAACTCCAGATTATTCCGCAGGGCACGATCACGCTGCTGCTCAAAGCCCAGGCAGAAGGCCGCGACCATGTCATCAACAACACCGGCACCGGCACCCTGATCGACCCGCGAACGGGCCGCGGCACCCCGGTCACTCCCGGTGCGCCGCAGTATGTGGAGGTGCTGGAGGACGGCCGCTTCAAGTACCACGTCCCCAAGATCGACACGGCGGTGTTCAGCGCGCCGGCAGCCGACCGCAAGGGCAACATTTACATGAAAAACTGCGCGGTGCTGTCCGAAAGCTGGGAAATCGCCAAGGCGGCCAAGCGCAACGGCGGCAAGGTGATCGTTAATGTGGGACTTCTCGTTGACGAGGGCTACGACGAGGTATTCCTGCCCGCAGACGAGGTGGACGCCGTCGTTTACTGGCCCGATGTCGAGCAGACCGCCACCATCAAGCACCGCAGGCATTGGAACATGTTCACCACGAACAGCAAGACGGCAATCGACGAGGGCATCGCCCGCGTCAGCATCGTGAACGACATGCTTGGCGTCACGCCGCGCCGCAAACCCATCGACAACGTGCTGGCCCGGCTGGCCACGAAAGTATTCACCGACAACGCCCACGACGGCGACCACGTGGACATCGGCGTGGGCCTGCCCGAAGAGGTTTCGCGCATCCTGTATGGGAGCGGCGCGATGAAGCACCTCACCATGATCAACGAGAGCGGGGTCTTCGGCGGCATGGCCGCGCCCGGCATTTTCTTCGGCGCGGCCATCAACCCCACGGAAATCGTGTCGTCCGCCACCGCCTTCGAGCGGGTTTACCAGCGGCTCGACTGGGCCATCCTCGGCGCGCTCGAAACGGACAGCGCCGGAAATGTCAACGTGTCCAAACGCGGCGAGGGCGCGCGCAATTACGTCGGCCCCGGCGGGTTCATCGACCTGGTCACCAACGCCAAGGCGCTCGTTTTCTGCAGCGCCTGGGGCGAACAGGCAAAGATCGAGGTGAAGGACGGCAAGGTCTGCGTTACTGAACGGGGCGAACCCAAGTTCATAGACAAGGTCAGCGAGATCACCTTCAACGGCGCAGACGCGCTCAAACATGGCAAGAAGGTGTTCTACGTCACCCACGTTGGCGCGTTCCAACTCACACCGCGCGGCATGGAGTTGATCTATGTCATGCCGGGTATTGACCCGCAGAAGGACGTTATCGACGCGTGCTCCATGCGCATCGTGCTGCCCGAGAACGGACAGCCCGCCGTCGTCGGTTCCGAAATCGTCACGGGCAGGGGCTTCCGCTGCGAGATCAGGGCGTAGCGGGCGGCTTTGCCAAGAATCTCCTCCGTGGCTGCGGCGTCCCCGCCGCAGTGTTTACTTTCGGGTCCTGCGACGGGGACGTCGCAGCCACAAACAGCCGCCGCTCTTACTTCGCGGGCGGCTTCGCCGGCAGCTTCCGGCGCGAATCAATGAAATGCCGGAAGGCCATGAGCGGATGCTCCCAAACCATGCGCGGGCCCGCATAACGCATCACCGCCCGCATGCTTTCCCGCATCGATTTCCGGTAGCAGTGCACGGGGCAGTGTTTGCACGCCGGTTTTCCCAGACCGTACACGCACCGGTCCAGCCGCGCCATCGCGTACTCACGCAAGGCCAGGCACTCGGCGCAGAGTTGCCCGGGTGCGCCGTGATGGTCGCGGCAGTACATGGCAATCATCGTCTGTACTGTGCGCCTTTCCCGCGCCAAACGGGCGGGGTCTTTTGCTGGGTCCTCTTGCACGGCTTGTCCCGCACTACCTGCCCGGCGCCTGCAGCGTCTCCCTGCACTTCTTGACATGCTCGTCCTGCGCCGGAGTGACGGTGATGAAGGTTTCGGGCGGGTCGGCGGCGCAGAGTTGTGACGCGCCCTCCTGCCACATGTCCCGCGCCTCTTCCAGGCGGCCCAGCGCCTGCAGCGCCCTGCCGTTCCAGTAGCACACTTCGGCGTCGGTGCGCTTGTAGCGCTGGCCCACACCCAGGTTGGCGGGATAGGTGAGCGCCGCCTGGAAATCAGCCAGTGCCTCCGCATTCCTGCCCGCCTCAAGGCGCTGCTTGCCCCGTTCCACCAGCGCGCCCACCCAGGTGTCGCGCGGCGTGGTGACGCCCTCCCAGTTGGAGAAACGCGCAGCGCCCAGAAACGCAATGCAGTCGTCATAGCGTTTCTCGTCCGCATAGGCCTTGGCGAGCCACAGACCCAGGTCATAGCGCTTGAGCAACTCCGACGGGAACTTCTCCGCGAGCAGTATGGCCTCCGGCCGCCGGTTAAGCGCCGTCAGCACTTCCGTCAGGTCCCGCAGCACTATCTGGTCGTTCGGCAGTGCCGCCAGCGCCTGACAGTAGCAGGATTCGGCCTTTGCCAAATCCTTGGCATTCTTCCAATAATGCAGGCCGAGCAGGCGCCACGCCTGGCCGACGCCCGCGTCAAGCGCCGTCGCTTTTTCCCAGCAGGGCACCGCATCGTCAATGCGGTGCAGCCCGGCGAGGACGATGCCGAGCAGGTAATGCGCCTTGGCGTCTTTCGGCCGTTCCGTTGCCGCCCACTGGAGCACCTCCAACGCGTGTGTGCCGTGGGGGAAGAAATCGGTCAACGCCGCCTTTGCGGCCTTGTCGAGATATTTGGCGCTCCGGCCCCCGCCCGCCATGGCGGCGTAATAGGCCCGGCAGTAGTCGGGGTAGGGCCCGTAATTGCTGAAGAGGCCCGTCTTGTCCTCCACACGGCCAAGCACTTTGGCCGCATCCCTGTACATGCCCAAGTCCGCGAACAGCGCCGCCGACTCCAGCACGGCAAATCCGGCATGCTTGCCAAGCATGCCCGCGCGGACGGCGCTTTCTTCCGGCCTGCCCTTGGCCAGACCGCCAACGACCGCTGCGAAGACACTGGTCGGGTCCGCCGCATCCATGTCGCGCGCCAGAACTTCGGTGTCTTTTCGCGGAGACATTGCAAGCGTTATGGCGGCAAGATACTGGCCGCCGTGCATGTCCCCGCCGCTGACCTCAAGCGCCTTGGCAAAGAGCGCCCTGGCCGTGTCAAGATGGTGCAGCCGCGCTTCCGCACGGCCCACCAGATTCAGCGCCGCACCCTTGGCCGCATTGCGTTGCGCGGCCTTCTCTCCGCAGGAGCGTGCCTCCTCGAACCGGCCCTGGCGAAGGCAGGCGACACCCAACTGGTACCACGCATCGCCGTTGTCCGCGTCTTTTTCGACAGCCTTTCGCGCATGGGTATCGGCTTCGGCACAACGGCCCTGCTCGTTGTCGAGCACAGCGAGGGCGCAAAGCGTCTTGACGTGTCCCGGGTCGACGGCGAGCACCTTATGGTATCCCTCCCGTGCGGCGACCGGGCTGGACTGGCTGTCGAGTAGCCACGCCTCCTGGAAAAGCTCGTCGGCGGTCACGGCCGGTTTCTTCGTGAGGTCGGGGGGATCGACCTTGGGGATGGCCAGCGGCGTGTCGTATTCGAGCAGCGTCCCCTTCTCCTTGGACCAGACACGCACGTGCGCGGGACCGTCGGCAACGGAGGCAACGGAAACCCGGCAGGGCGCCGCGGGCGTCAATGGAACGGAGCTTTCCGTGAGCGTCTTTCCATCCTGGCTTACGGTGCACGCCGCATCTGGAAACAGTCCCGTCCCCAGGATTTCCAGCGTCAGCGTTCCACCGCTTCGGGTTGCCTGAACCACGGCGTCGCGCGTGGCGAATTCAAAGCCCTGGCCAAGCCCGTGGGCCGGGTACCAGCACTCCTGCCACTGCACCGTCTGCTGGGGCTGCAGCATGCCAAAGTCGGCCTGGGTAAGCAGGGGTCCGCTCTGCACCTCAATGTACTGGCTCTCATCGCGGCCAACCTCGGTGAGTGACATCTGGCTGACGATTCCGAAATCGTCCTGGCCCCAGGTCCACGCCTTCTTGCCCGGCACTTTTCTGTGGTCGGCGGCGGAGACAATGCCCCGGTCGCGGTCGGCGTCATAGGCGCCGAAGAAATCGAAATTGACTCTGTAGCCAAAAACCGAAGTCATGACATCGTAATTCTTGAGCCAGGTGATGTCACGCCCCTTGAATTCGGGCCATGTGAAGAAACTCGTTCCCGCATGGTCGCAACCGAGCGTCATCGGGTAGATGAACCGCGTGCCCTTCCGGTTGGGAAAGGCCGTGTTGTTCCAGAAGTAATAGGGCTGCACGCCGTCGGTCGGGTTGATCAGTCGGATTTCCTCGTCAAGACAGGCCCTGTCCTTCCACAGCTTCAACCGGACCTCCCAGCGCGTGCCGAAAGTCTTGTCCGTGGCGCCAACAATGAGCATCGCCTCGCCCCCGGGACCGGCACACACCCGGGCAAGGACGGGCTCCATGATGAACACCGTATGGCCCTGGGGCCCCACATTCCATTCGATGCCGCCCGAAATCCATGCGCCGCGCATGGCAATGAGCGCGGGCTTGATGACGTCGTTCTTGTGGAACATCTCCTCGTTCGTGGTCTTGTCCAGCACGGAATAGATGCGGCCGCCCAACTCGGGAATGCAGGTCACCCGGAGAAAGGGGTTCTCCAGGTTCAGTGTCTTGTAGGTCCGATCTTTCTTTACGCCCGTGAGGTAGTCCTGCCGGGTCCAGGGGTAGTAAATGCTCTTCTCATACTCCTGAAACACAGGGTGCGCATTGTCCTCCCATCCGTAGGTGGGCAGTGTAATCTGGTCCTCCCAGTACCTGAGCCCGTCCGACGCCTCGGGCGGTCCTGCCAGGGCCATCATCCCGATCATGACCGACACGCCGATACTGTGCAGCATGGAAGGCTCCTTTCCTCTCTATTTGTGGTGCTGGCTGAGCAGCCACGCAATCGTCTCGGGATCGCCGTAGGCGCTGTCCCAGGAATTGTGTCCGTCCTCGGGGAATTCCGTGTATTTCACGTCGCCGCCGGCCTCCCTCACCTTCTTGACCATCTGCTGCGTGCGGAAGGGCGGCACGACGTCATCCTTCTTGCCGTGGAACGCCCAAATGGGCACCGTGGCAAGCTTGGGCACCCGGTCCTCCACGGTGCCGAACTGGTCGACGGAGCTGTCCGGCGCCAGATGCTTCATATCACGCGCGTCACCGCCGCCGCAGATGGGCATCAGCGCCGCGAAAACGTCCAACTTGTTGGGGCCCCAAATCCAAGTCCCGTAACCGCCCATGGACAGCCCCGTCAGCGTTATGCGCGCGGGGTCGATCCGGTAATCCTTTCGCGTGACCTCCATCATCTTTTCAATGTCGTCGAACATAACGTCCCAGAACTTTTCGAGGGGACACTGCGGCATCAGCACCAGGCAGGGGAAACGCTCCGGATTCCTGCGGATGGCGCGGCCGATGCCCACGTCCGACTGCAGCAATCCATCCGCGCCGCGCTCGCCCGCGCCGTGCAGAAAGACCACCAGCGGCCATTCCTGCGCGGCGTCATAGCCGCGCGGCACATAGAGCACGTAGCGCACCACGGCACCGTCCTTCGCCAGTGTCTTGTTGATGAAACCGGTGGTCGGCGCGTTGTTCATGGCGGTGTCCCCCGCACCGGCGATGGTGCTGACCATCCCGAGCGCGATTATGAGTGTGGTTTGACAGACATGCACGGCATATACCTCCAATGGTGTGAAAGCCAGACACTACGATACGGGAAACGCCGCCCGCTTTCCAATGGCGGACGGTCCGGCGCAGACGCGGCATCCTGCCGCGTACTTTTCACGCCAGCCTTTGGCGCTGAAAGAAAGAGGCTGGAAGCCTCTTCTACGTTGGCGCATGCCCTTGGAATCAATCATGTCGGCAGTATGGTATTCTCTTCGCCATGCCTGACGAACCGAAACAGCCTGAATCGGATGCTGCCGAGTCGCCATCCGTCAGTCCGGCCGACGCGCCGACGCAGGCCGGCTGCT
>CAIJOU010000160.1 GCA_903822375.1 Candidatus Hydrogenedentota bacterium | reverse complement strand
CTGGCCGCCAAGATTCCCGGCGTGCTGAAACTGCTCAACAACGAGAACATCCAGACGGCCGTTTTCACCCAGGTACGAAAACTCGAAGACCTGTGGCATCGCAGTACGGGGAGACAGTAGCATGGCAGCGGCAATACTTGAGGGAAGGCGCGGGGGCGCATATTTTCATGACACGGACGGCCGCAAGTACATCGACGGCGACAGTTCAGCGGGAACCTTTAACCTGGGACGCAGGCACCCGGAACTGGCGGAAGAACTGAAGCGCGCCATGCGCGCCACGGACCAGGGAAACTTCCCCATCATCAGCGAGGAGAAGGCCCTGCTCGCCGAGGCGCTCGCGTCCTTTGTGCCGGGCGCGCTTGAATGCAGCCTGTTTGGCGTCACGCGCGGGGAGGCCTTTGACGCCGCCTGCAAAGTGGCGCGGGGGTTCACGAAGCGGCCCGGTCTGGTGACCGTGGACGGCGGCTGGTACGGACAAACGGGCTTTGCCCTGAGCCTGTCGCAGCGTGACGACCGGCATTTGTTCGAGCCGCTGGTTCCCGGCGTCAAAACCGTTCCCTTCGGCGACCCGGCGGCGGCGGACCGCGCCATCGGCATGGATACGGCGGCGGTCTTTCTGGAGCCCATGCAGGCCGAGAACGGGTGCCGGGCTGCGGATGCGGTCTATGTGCGGGGCCTGGCCGAGTTGTGCCGGGCGAGGGGCGCGCTGCTGGTGTTTGACGAGACGCAGACCAATTTCGGCCGGACCGGCACACCCTTCTACTTTGAACGGCTTGGCGTCGAGCCCGACATGCTGGTATTGGGTGAGGCGCTTGGCGGCGGCATGTTTCCCATTACGGTCACCATGATGACGCAGCGGGTGAATGAATTCATGAACGAACACCCGCTCATTCATCTCTCCACCTTTGGCGGTTCCGACGTGGGCTGCTGCGTGGCACGGGCCGCGCTGGGCATTTACCGTCGCGAGCAGCCCTGGAAAAACGCCGCGGCAATGGAGGCCGGGCTGCGTTCGGCTTTCGGATCGCTGGCCGGCGATTATCCTTCCCTGCTGCTCGGCGTAAACGGCACGGGCCTGCTGCTGTCGCTGCAAACACCCTCGGCGGAAACGGCAAGAAAACTCTGTCAGGCCTGTCTGCGCCACGGGTTGCTGGTGGGGCCCGGAAAGGTGGCGAAGTGCACGGTGCTTGTGCGGCCCAGCCTGCTTATCTCCGAGGATGAGGCGGGCGAACTGGTGGCCGCGCTGGGCCTGGCACTGCGCGACTGCGCCGCAGACGCATGAAGGCGCTCTATTTTGAGAATGATCCGCTGCGGTACGCGTTGTACCGCGCCGCGCGGCTGACGCACCCCTTTCCGAGGCTCGGCCGGCTGTCGCCGGTGCGATATGCGGAGGTGCCCGAACCGGCACTGCCCGATGCGCGCTGGCTCAAGGTGAGCAACATTGCCTGCGGCCTCTGCGGCACGGACGTTCATTTCATGCAAATGGACGTATCGCCCAAGAGCTATTCGGCCGCGCTGCCCGGGATCAAGCGCAAGTACCTGGGGCACGAGTCCGTGGGCGAAGTCATTGAGGCGGGTGGGGAGGCGGAGGGGCTCCGCGCCGGTGACCGCGTCGCGTTCCGCATGGACTGGCCGTGCTGCGCGCAGATGGGGATTGATCCCCCATGCCGTCAGTGTGCGGCGGGCAGCCCCATGCTTTGCGAGAACCTCGGTCTGGGCACCATGCCCGACGCCGTCGGCGGCGGATTCTCGCCGCGCATGGCGGTGCATCCCAGCCAGATGTTCAAGATTCCTGACACGCTGGGCAACGATGCCGCAGTGCTGTTGGAACCCATGGCCTGCGCCGCACACGGCGTGCTGAAAGCGGAGAATCACCTCGTGCCCGGCGCGCGGGTGTTGATCATCGGCGGCGGCACCATCGGCCTGCTGGCCGTGGCGGCATGCAGGGCGCTCGCGCCCGGTGTCGAGGTGTTTGCATCGGTGCGGTACCCCTTCCAGGCAAAGGTGGCCAAGGTACTCGGCGCCCGCGTGCTTTCCGGCGGCGAGAACCTCTATGCCCAATCTGCGGAAGCCACCGAAGGACGCCACATCAAGGGCCTGTTCAGCAACGAGATTGTTCTGGGCGGTTTTGACGCCGTGCTGGACACCATCGGCAGTGAGGCCAGTTTCCAGCAGTCCCTGCGCCTGGCGCGGCCCCATGGCAGGGTGGTGTTGCTGGGGATAAACTTCGCGCCCGGCCGTTTGGACTATTCGCCCATCTGGGCGCGCGAGGTGGAGGTGACGGGCATCAACTGCCACGGCATCGAGCGCGACGGGCGCAGCACTTTCGAGACCGCGGCGGAAGTGATTGGCAAGACCCCGGAGTTGCCCGGTCTCGTCATCACCCACCGGTTCCCCATGAACGACTACAGGCAGGCATTACGGGCCTTTATAAACAAGCGCGATTCGGGGGCAATCAAGGTCGTGCTGGAACACGGCGCATAAACATCCGTCAGCGCAGGAGTTTTACGCGCAGGATTCGGCCCGATTCCGGAAGAGACAGGTGCTGTTCATCGCCGTTCAAACGGCCTTGGGGCGTCCACTGCCCGTTCGTGAAGGTTCCTGCATCGATGGAGAGGATTTCGGCATCTCTCGGAGGACCTTCCAGTTCCCGAAACACCGTTTCGAAGCCCATCCCGGCGATGAGGAATTCGTCCTTTGCCAGCTTGACGATCATTCCCGCGCCGCGCTGTTTTTCCTCATCGAATTTGACCGTATAAGTGACCTTGGCGGCGAGTTTGTCTCCGAGTCGGATGGTCACAGGGGCGTCCGCCCCTTCGCAGACATTCTGAACCACGGGGAACAACGTTCCGGTGCATTGCCGCCTGGCAATGAGCGGCAGCAGCGGCCGCAGGATGGCATAGACGCGCGCCAGTTGCACGACGGCAGGATAGGTCTCGTCCATGCCGGGTGGGTCCTGTCCGTTGGAACTCTTGAATGGTTCGGAAGCCTTGAATACATCGTCGATGCCGAACACGGAATAGGCTAGCGCATCAAACCTGGCGAAGGCGGTGAAGGCGAAGGCCGGATAGTAGGGGTCGAAACTGACCTCCGGAATGAGGAGCGGGTTGTCCGGTCGCGCATAGGCAGCGCATACCTCGGTGAATCGCGGGGTGTAGATGTCGGGGGCCAGGAAATCCAGGTGCGGCGCCGCGCATTTCCAAAGGTCCAGCATGTTCTCATTGGGCCCGCCGCTGGGCCACACGCCGGCACGTTCGCCGTTGCCTTCGGCGAGCCACGCATTGGCGTACATTGGCAGGGGATATTCCTCTTTGCCGGCGGCCACCACGGATTCGACATGCCGCGCGATATTCCAGCCGGTGCAGGCCTCGGCTCCCATGTCGCCGAAAACTTCTGCCCATGTGCCCGTTGACCTGTTACCGTTTTCACCCCACGCATTTGCCAGCGGTGCGGACAGCGCCGCACGATGGTCGGCGAGACAGGCGGTCAATTCTTGGGGAACCGAACTCTGAAAACACTTCGTGCCGGCTGACGAATAATCGCGGTCCGTGCCGAGAAAGCCCGTCTCGTTCTCGACCTGTACCATGACCACCGTGCGGTCCGATGCATCCATCTGGCGCAGATGCCCGAGCATCGCGCGGAATGCCGCCGCATCGGCCAGGCGCGCGGCGTCGGCCAAAGGGGACAGGACGGGCAACTCCTCACCACGGGCGCCGATGACGCGCGGGAACCGCGCCTTGTCCCGCTTTACCCATTCGGGCGCGTAGTGCATTGCGCCGTTCTTCCATGCGCCAAACCACAACAGCACGACACGCAGACGGTGGGCCCGTGCCTTCAAAACGGCCCGCTCCACCAGTGTAAAGTCGAACTGCCCTTCCTGTGGTTCCAGCAGTTCCCAGTACAGGGGAACAAATGCGGTGTTTGCCTGTATTTTTTCCAGCGCGGCACAGGCGCAGTCGTACCGTGCCTCGTCGGCGGTGGTTGAGTTGTGGACCTGTCCCCCCAAAATGAGGAAGGGATGATCGTCCACCATGAGTTGAAAGCGGCCGTTCCGGCTTTCAATCGTGGGCAGCGGGTGTTCGGAAAGGGGCACCGCCGGGCAGGTGCAACAGGTCATGAGGATCGAGACGGCAACAAGCGCGCGATTCATGGCCGGCACGCTCATTCATCCTCGAGAGGCTCAACGTCCATCGGTTCAAGGATCGTCGGCTCAGCGTTGTCTTCGGGGCGGGGGTCCGATTCCCTACGATTACCCCGGCGCCGTTCCGGACCGTGATACGGCACGCTTGGGTCCGCCTGGCGTCGATCCGGCCTGCGCCTGCTCAGGTTCGCGCCGATCAGATTGGCCCCCATCAGCTTGGCCCCGATAAGATTGGCATCGACCATGTTTGCGCCGCCCAAGTTTGCACCGCTCAGATTTGCGCTGCTCAGGTTGCCGGTGACCAGGCTGGCGCCACTCAGATCGGCGTAGCTCAGGTCCGCCCGAAGCAGTTTGGTGTTGCTTAAATCCGCCTTGAAAAGATAGGCGCCGCTCAGGTTTGCGCCGATCAACTTGGCCCCGCTCAGGTTGGCGAAGCTCAGGCTGGCGCCGCTCAGATCGACATAGCTGAGATCGGCGTTTGACAGGTTGGCACCGTTCAGGTCCGCCCGCAGCAGGATGGCGCCGCTGAGGTCGGCACTGCTGAGGTCGGCGTTGTGCATGTCGGCGAAACTCAAATCCTCCCCGGCCAGGTCCGCCTTCATGGCACACAGAACGTCGATCAATTCATCGTGGCCCAAGCTCCCAAACTTTGCATCCATGTACAATCTTTCCGGTGACAGTGCCCCAGTTGTTGCCGCCCCGGCCCCAGATCTCACCCCGGTCGGGGAACTTTCGTCTCCATGATACCAAAACCCGCGTCCAATCGGTCAAACTGATTTGACCGTGCCATTCCCGCGACGCGGGAATGGTGTGCTATTCTATCAAATACTACGTTCCCGGATTGACGGGCCGCGATGAACCGCAACACCGCACCTTGGGGTGTACCAGAACACCATGAATCCAACACTTGTGTCCGTTGTGATCCCCTGCTACAACGAGCAGGAGAATGTGCCGCTTCTTTTCGAACGCATCCGTACTGTGTTTCTGACCATGCCAGAATACCAGTGTGAATGCATCTTCGTCAATGACGGAAGCACGGACGGCACGCGCGCCGCCATGGACGCGCTGGCGCGTGAACATCCCGAGATGCGGCCGGTGCACCTGGTCCGAAACGCAGGCCAGTCTGCCGCCGTGGTGGCCGGACTCCGCCTGGCCGGGGGCGAGTACATCCTCACGCTTGACGGCGACCTGCAAAACGACCCCCAGGATTTTGCGCGGTTCCTCGAACTGCTGCGTGATTGCGACTGCGTCTGCGGCTACCGCGCCAACCGCCACGACACGTGGGTGCGCAAGATGTCCAGCCGCGTGGCGAACGTGGTGCGCAACGCCATTCTGCACGACGGCATCCGTGATTCTGGTTGCGGGGCCAAGGGATTCCGACGGTCCTGCGTGCCCCATATTCCCGCTTTTAACGGCGTGCACCGGTTCATGGCGGTATTCATGCGCAAGGCCGGCATGACCATTGTCGAGTGCCCTGTCACCCATCATCCCCGGCAGTACGGGCTATCCAAGTACGGTATTGGCAACAGGTTATGGCGCGGACTCTACGATCTGGTCGGCGTGGCCTGGCTGCGAAAGCGCTATGTCGCGCCCGAGGTTGAGAAGACCGCATAACGCCGGACTTCCCGCACGGAGACCGTTCGCCTGCGAACTCCGTATCGCCTGCGGCAGCGAT
>CAIJOU010000159.1 GCA_903822375.1 Candidatus Hydrogenedentota bacterium | reverse complement strand
CCAAAGCCAACCCAAGTCGCCACCTTGAGCGGCAGTGTTGAGAACGACGTGATCGCATCCCATGCGAATTTGATCATCTTGCGATACGGATACTTGGTCTCGCCATGTGCGCGGCTGGCGCGTTCATATAGCACGCCGGTCTGTTTGAAGCCGACCCAGCTCACCATCCCGCGCAGGAAACGGTGGCGTTCGGGCATCTGCAGAAGGAGTTCGAGCACGCGGCGCGAAATGAGCCGGAAATCCCCGCTGTCGAGCTGGATGGGCATCTCGGAGAGGCGGTTCAACATGCGGTAGAAGACCGCACAGGCTATGCGCTTGAGCATTTCGTCCCCCGGCCGGCTGCGGCGCTGGGCATAGACCACGTCGGCCCCTTGATCCATCAGGGCCAGCATTTGCGGCAGCAGCTCCGGCGGATCCTGCAAATCGGCGTCCATGATCAGCACACGCTCGCCCGCGCAATAATTCAGCCCGGCGGAAAGCGCCACCTGGTGACCGTGATTGCGGGAGAGGTTGACAATGACCAGCGCCGGATCGCGTTGGGCGAACTGGAGCATCTGCGCCAGCGTATCATCGCTCGATCCATCGTTCACCAGCACGATTTCATGGCTCTTCTGCAAGGAGGACGCCACCGCCTTGATGCGGCGGTAAGTCTCGGGCAAAACCGCGCCTTCGTTGTAGCAGGGCAGCAGGAACGTGAGGTAAGGGCGCTGTTCACCGCGGGCGGCAGGGTCAGGAATAGTTGGCATCGGATCCCCCTTCATGCGTTCAATCGGCGCGCAGGTTGAACTGCAACTCGTGCAGCTTGCAATAGATGCCGCGCGCCTGGATAAGCTCGGCATGGGTGCCGGTTTCGACAATCCGCCCGCCATCGAGGACGACGATGCAGTCCGCCTTCTGAATCGTCGAGAGGCGGTGGGCGATGCAGATGGTGGTGGGCCCTTGCATGAGCCCCTCCAGGGCGGCCTGCACCGCGCGCTCCGACTCGGAATCGAGGGAGCTGGTGGCTTCGTCGAGGAGAAGGATCGGGGCATTCTTCAAAATCGCCCGGGCGATGGCGATTCGCTGCCGCTCGCCCCCGGAGATCAGCACGCCCTTCTCGCCCACGATCGTGTCGAAGCCGTTCGGCTTCTTCATGATGAAGTCGTAGGCGTTGGCGTGCCGGGCGGCTTCAATGATCTCGGCCTGGCTGGCCCCGGGCCGGCCCAGTTCGATGTTCCGGGCGATGCTCTGGTTGAACAGGACTGTCTCCTGCGTCACCACCGCAATCTGCCCCCGGAGATCGCTGGTAGCGAACTCCCGCACGTCCGTGCCCCCGATGCGAACCGCGCCGTGCTGCGGATCGTAGAACCGCAGCAGGAGGTTGGTGACGGTCGTCTTGCCCGAGCCGCTGGCGCCGACCAGGGCGACCAGTTGGCCGGGTTTGACCTTCAGATGGATGCCCTGCAGCACCGGCTTCTCTCCGTAGGAGAAATCCACGGCGTCAAAGCTGACTTCCGCGCCTGCGGCCCGGAGAGGCTTCGGGTGAGCTGGCTCGGGAATAGTGCTGACCGTTGCCAGCAACGCGAACACTTTCTCGCTCGCCGCCCGGCCCTGCTCCAGCGTGTTGTGCACGCGCGTCAGGTTTTTCAGCGGCCGGTACATCGAGAAGATGGAAAGGATGACGGCCAGGAAATCGGCGGACGACGGTCGCTCGCCCCGGTGCGCGACCAGGTAGATCAAAAGGAGTGAAACCCCCACCGAGCCGACGAATTCGAGCAGCGGGCCGGGAATCTCCATGGAGCGCACGATGCGCATGTAATGGCCAATGAACTTCTGGGCGGTCGCCTTGAACTGCTCCACCACGGTCGCTTCCAGGTTGTAGGCCCGGATGACACGGTTGCCGCTGAAGGACTCGACCATCATAGTGCTCAACTCGGCGGTGTGGGTTTGCAGCGCGCGGCTGGAACGTCGCACCTTCCGGCCATAAATCACGATGGGCACCATGCACACTGGCATGATCACCAGGGAGATCAGCGTCAGGCGGGTCTCCTTCCACATCACATACGTCAGCAGGCTGACGAGCGTGACCGGGTCCTTGACCACCACGGTCGTCGCATTGCTGATGATTCCCTGGAGCGTGCTGGTGTCGCTCATGACCCGCGTCATCAGCTCGCCGGTGCTCGTCCGGCTGAAGAACCCGGCCGACAGGTTCATGATATGCTCGAACACGCGGTTGCGCAGGTCGGTGATAGCCCGGATGGACACCCATTGCAGCAGATAGACGTTGAGGTAGGAAAACAGGCCGCGCAGCATGATGACGGTTGGGATGAGCGCCACCAGCCCGATTACCGCCACCGGGTGCATTCGGGTGCCGGTGGCGAGCGACTGCTGGGCGGACATGGCCCAATCCCGCAGGAACGCAGGCGCCCACTTTAACTGCGGGATCGCCAAAGCCGGATCGGCGGCCGGAAAGATCAGGCTGTACACAAACACGATGGTGGCAACCATCAGCGGCTCAATCAGCCCCCCGATAATACCGGTCAGAATAGCCAGCAGCAGCCGCCCGCGGTAAGGACGCGTCATTTCCCAAAGCCTGCGCAGGAATCCAATCATGTCGTGGGCGGGAATATGCCGTCCCGACGGCAGCGAGGCGAGCAGATTGTCAGTCGTTGCGGAGATCTCCGCTGGCTCTCCGGTGAATCGTGTTGTTATTCAAGTCCGCCACGTAAATGCTGCCGCCGCTGTCCGCTGCGATGCCTGTCGGCCATGGAAAAAGGTCTCCATATCGGTTCCGCGCGCGTCGGTTGGATCGGGCATCAGGGGTTGAGCGATTTGATGTTCTCCGCGCCTTTCATCGAAATCGTCACGATTGCCTTCGAGTCCCCGGGCATGGATGCCAGGTCAACGGAACGGATTTGGCTGTTCTCGTAGGTGCGAAAATAGAAGCGCTTGGCCTTGTGGTCAACGGCGCTCGTCCAGAGGGTGTAATCTGCCACGACATTGCCCTTTGTGTCCGGGCTATTGTCCCGCGCTGCGCCCTTGGGGATGTCGAAGTTGTTCAAGATATGAAAGGCCTGGATCACCGTCTCCGGACCGGTCTTAGCCGGGAGTATTGACGAACTGTAAGCCACCGCCCGAACCAGGCGCGATGGCGGGGTGAAATCACCCGGCAAACCGAGCATGCCGGTGCCCTGGCCGAAACCATTGAGTTGGAAATCCCCGAGCTTCAGCGGCGGCCGGTTGTAAGGCGACATGCTGACGTAGTTGCGCAGGTTCGTCATGTGCCAGTCGAAGCTCGGCGAGTTGCTCATTACACCTAGCGGATTGTCGTGGATGTGGAGTTTGCCTTCGACAT
>CAIJOU010000158.1 GCA_903822375.1 Candidatus Hydrogenedentota bacterium | reverse complement strand
CCCTGCACGCCGTAGCCGATGATCGCGATGACCTCGTTCTTGAGCACCTTCTTGGCCTGCGCCATCGGGAACTCTTTGCGTGTGATGACTTCTTCCTCGACGCCGCCAAAATCAATCTTCATGACAAATCTCCTTCGTTGCCGGTCTGTGGCTGACTGTCAGCCGTTTTGCATTCGCATTCGGTTGTTGCCGCGCAGCCCGCGTGGAAGTGATTTTCCGATAACAACGGGTGTGCCCGGATGGGGGCAGGGATACGCCGCGCGCCTCCAGATAATCACTATTCTAATTTTCGGACGCCACCCAATGCAAGATCGCTTGAATATATAAGTGTGGTCCGGCTCGTTCCGCCTGGCGGACGACCGTCACAAGGCGAGGTTTTTTGCTCCGGGGGTTTGCAGCCCCCGGCGGCACCGCCGTATAATCAATGAAGGCTGAAGTGTGAAGGCTTAAGGCTGAAGTAATTGCTGAGCCGGAGGATCGCGGCTATCTACTTGTGGAATAAGAGATGGCCGGATAATCGGTTATAGAGAGTCGTATTTCCCGGCGGTCCGCGGACCGCCGGTTTACGTTAAACAGCAGAAGGAAGGCCCGGCGAGGTTCTCGCCATGCTTGGCTTCCCGCTTTCGCGGGAATGACGGCTCCTAGGAGAAGAACTTTGATTCGTGCAGGCATAGTCGGCGCAACGGGATATGGCGGCAGGGAACTGCTCCGCCTGCTGGGGGCGCATGCCGGGGTGCAACTGACCGCCCTGGCCTCCACCACGGTGTCCGGCGAGACGCTGGACGAGGCGCTGCCCGCTTTCCGCAAAATGCATGACCTGCGCTTTGAAACCTTTGACGCACAGGCCCTTGCGGAGAAGTGCGACGTGGTCTTTGTGGGCGTGCCGAGCAAGCTGTCCATGGAACCCGTGGCGGCGCTGCGCGCGGCCGGCGTGCGGGTCATCGACATTGGGCCCGACTTCCGACTCAAAGACACCGCCGCCTACACCAAGTATTACAAGACGGAACACAAAGCGGCCGAACTGCTTCCCGAGGCCGTGTACGGGCTGGTGCCGTGGTACCGGGAACCGTTGCGCGGTGCAAACCTGGTCGCCGTGCCGGGCTGCTACCCCATCAGCATTCTGACCCCCCTGCGGCCGTTGCTGGACGCGCCGCGGGTGCCGTGTTTGCCCATCGTGGTGGACAGCATTTCGGGCATTTCGGGTGCGGGACGGAGCACGAGCGAGGCGTTCCATTTCCCCGAAATGAACGAGAGCCTCAAGGCGTACAAGATTGGCGACCACCAGCACATCCCCGAAATCGAGCAGGAACTGGGCTTCCGCGCCGTGGTGCAGTTCACGCCCCACGTCGCGCCCATCACGCGCGGCATCCTGACGACGATCACGCTGCGCCCGGAACGGGCCTTCGACCCGGCGGAGTATTTCCGCTGCTATGACGCCGAACCCTTTGTGCGCGTGCTCGGCCCGGGCGTGCTGCCCGAGGTGAAGCACGTGCGCGGCTCCAATTTCTGCGACTTCGGCTGGGTGATGGACAACCGCACGGGCAATCTGGTCATTGTGAGCGCCATCGACAATCTCGTCGGCGGCACGGCGGGCATGGCCCTGCAGTGCATGAACCTGATG
>CAIJOU010000157.1 GCA_903822375.1 Candidatus Hydrogenedentota bacterium | reverse complement strand
TCCACGGGCATGACGGTGTGGGAGAGAATGTATCCGTCATAACAGACCATGACCGGCGCATACACGGTCTCAGCGATCTTGTAGGCTTGGATGACCGTGTCGAGCACTTCCTGGTTGTTCCGGCAAAATATCTGGATCCAGCCGGCATCGCGCTGGGACATGGAGTCCTGCTGGTCGTTCAGCACGTTCCAAGGCGCGGCCATGGCCCGGTTTACGCAGCCCATGACGATGGGCAGCCGCGCGCCGGCGGCCCAGTGAATCAACTCGCACATGTACGCCAGGCCGTTTGCGCTCGTCGCCGTGAAGGCCCGCGCACCCGTGGTGGACGCGCCAATGCACACCGACAGCGCGCTGTGCTCGCTTTCAACGTTGACGTATTCGGCGTTCAGTTCCTTGGATTCGACGTAATGCGACAGGGTTTCCGTCACGGGCGACTGGGGAGTGATGGGGTAGGCCGAGATGACCTGCACGCGGGAGAGCTTTGCGCCCAAAGCCATGGCTTGGTTGCCGGTGATGATAAGGATATTGGAGCCTTCCTGGTGTTCCATCTTACTTATGCCTCAAACTCGTCGCAAGACTCGGTGATTTTCATGCTGCCTTTCCATGTCTTTTCCGTTCATTCCGTGGCTGACGGTTCTTACCTTCGTTCCTCTTCATTCAGCCTTCCTCCTTCAGCCTTCATCCTTCACACAGTCGGTTTCCGGCACCATCGTGATGGCGTCAGCCGGACAGACCTCTTCGCAGATGCCGCATCCCTTGCAGTATTCCAGATCGATCTCGATGGGAATCTTTTTGTCGATTACCGCCTCGGGACAATAGGTCCAGCATTGCATGCACACCAGTTTTCCGGCCTTGGCCGCCCGGCATTTTTCCTGGTCAACGATGGGACGTGATGTGCGCCATTGTCCTGTCGGACCCGCCTCGCCCTTGGTCGGGGAGGACATGGCCGATGTGTGCCCGCATTCTCGGGTGCCCATGTTTATATTACCTCTGGCACGGCACCATCATGGTGCGTTCGTAGGTGAGCCGTGCGGCTTCAAAATTCTTGTCGGCAATCTTGGGCGGATACTTCTCCGCCAAAGTCTTGTGAATGTTTTCAAGCAATATCAGCCCCGTGGCGCGGGCCACGGCGCCCAGCATGGCCGTGTTCACCATGACTGTTCCCGAAACGATTAGCGCGGCCTCTTTCGCGGCGGACGTGGCGTCCGCCGTGGCCACGGAAAACCTTCCGGTGGCGTCAATAGACTCGGCGTCGCGGGGCGTGTTCACTATCAACCATCCACCTTCCTTCAACCCCGCCGTCGCATTGCCATATTCCAGCAGCGATTCGTCAAGCACGACCACCATGTCGGGAAACTCGACCTGGGAAAAGATGCGCAGCGGATGGTGCGAGAGGCGAGAGGAGGCGGTAACGGGGGCGCCGCGGCGCTCGGCGCCAAACGAGGGCGCCGACGTAACGCCTTGGAAACCGGAAAGATAGGCGGCCTGCGCCAGATACTGGGCGGTGGTAATGGCCCCCTGCCCGCCGCGGCCGTGCCAACGAACTTCGCAAACGCCGTCGGGGGACGACAAGTCAAAGAATCCCATCTGCATTTTCCCGGGTGGCAAACCTTAGGGCCGGACCCAAATATCCGGTCTTCTGCACTCTCTAAAGTATAACACTGCCCCGCTTCGGCAATCC
>CAIJOU010000156.1 GCA_903822375.1 Candidatus Hydrogenedentota bacterium | reverse complement strand
GTCGTTGGTGGTTTGAGCTGCTCAGCCCATCTTTGCAAAAAAAAGGCGTATTGTCAATAGATATGCCGTTGTAATATCAACAAACACAAACAGTTACAAAAACACGGGATCACTCAGGCATAACGAGCCCGTCATTGACTTCCACCGCGTCACCTCGTTTCTTTCGTGGGGCGGTCCAACAATAAAGCGCCTTACATCTCAATTATACCGTACAAACGACATTTATCCCAAAGAACAGGGCGCGAAAGCACCCAAAACACCCCGCCGCCGGACCCCTATTTGTCGGTCGGGCTAGTACGCTTGACTGAAGCCCCGGATTATCCCTGTTTACCACACTTGTGCTTCACAGCTTGTGTGCGGCGACAACAGCACTTGCGGAAGCCCGCGCTTCATCCGTTCTGTCCGCGCTTTGATTGGCGGCGCCTCTGTCCGCAACAATGTGGCAGGCCGCCCGGGCCTTGTAACCCCCTTAATGCTGTCCCGCGCCAACAGGAAAAAGAACAATGGTCGGAATCTCACTCTGCCTCATGCTGGGCCTGTCACTGGGTGTTGGCGCGGACGCCGATGCACTTCTCGATACCCGGGACCTGTTTGACCTCGCTAAATCCCCCCCGCCGGAACACACGGTCTTCAACTTTTCCTCCGGTCAAACCGCTGAAGTTAAAGGGGTTTCCGGGTTGGAAGTGCATTTTTCAAAGACCGAATGGCCGAACATCACCTTCCGTGCGCCCGAACCGGGATGGGACTGGTCCGGGTATCAGGGTGTCTCCGTCCGCCTCTTCAATCCCGGCGACGTTGCCGTCGATGTCTCCATGCGCGTGGACAACAAGGGTGGGGACGGCTGGAAGAACTGCAACACCGCCGCCGGTGCCGTCCCTACGGGCGAACATTTTGACCTGCAACTGCGCTTCAACGACGGCTCCCCGGAATTGCTCTGGGGAATGCGCGGGCTCCCTGGAATGCCTCCTCGCGGGGAGGGTGCCGCCCTGGACCTCTCCCGCATTACGGCCTTTCAGGTGTTTCTCTCCAGGCCGCAGCAGGAACACACCCTGCTCGTCGAGAGCGCCCGGCTGTTTCGCTGGAACAGCACATCGCCCGGAGGGGTGCCCATGCCCTTCGTCAACCGCTTCGGCCAGTACATGCACGCCGACTGGCCCGGCAAGGTCATGGATGAGGATGACCTGCGCCGACGCGCGGTGACGGAGCGCAAAGAACTGGCCGCCGGTGAATCCATTCCCGGCCGCGACAGCTATGGCGGCTGGTCAGACGGCCCAAAACGGGAGGCCACGGGCTGGTTTCGCACTGAAAAGGTGAACGGAAAGTGGTGGCTTGTGACACCCGCCGGAACGCTCTTTCTCTCCTTCGGTGTGGACTGTGTCGGCACATGGGAACAAACCTTCGTTGAAAAGCGGCAGGACTGGTTCGACGGGTTGCCCGGCGACAACGAGCCGCTCGCGCAATTCTACGGCCATGGTAAAGGCGCCCACAGCATGGCGGACGTCATCGGGGGTGAGGGCAAAACCTTCTCGTTCTACCGTGCCAACCTGTTCCGCAAATACGGCGACCAATGGCCCGAAGAGTGGCGGCAGACGGTCGGGCCGCGCCTCAAGAGCTGGGGCTTCAACACCATTGCCAATTGGAGCCAGGAAGATGCCGCCAAAGCATCCGGCATGCCCTTCACGGCTTCAACAGGTCTGCAAAACGTCCCGAAAATTGAGGGTGCCCGGGGCTACTGGGCCAAAATGATGGATGTGTACGACCCCGCGTTTGCCCGCGAGGCCGCCCAGTCCGTGCAGGCCATGACAGCGCCGCAGGCCGCCAATCCACTCTGCATCGGCTATTTTGTGGACAACGAACTGGCCTGGGAGGGTATAAACGAAGGCGTCCTCAGCAGCAAACCCGACCAGCCCGCACGCAGGGAACTGATGGAACAGCTCCAGCACAAGTATGCGGACATCGACAAACTGAACACTGCCTGGGGTACCGCCTTTGCGGCTTGGGAGAACCTGACCGTCCCCCCCAAACCCACGGAAGACTACAAGTCCGACATGTCCTCCTACCTGTATCATTTCGCGCTCAAGTACTTCTCCGTTCTGCGCGATGAGATACGGCGCTGCGCCCCCAACCAACTTTACCTGGGATGCCGTTTTGCCATGGCACCCGACGAGGCCGTGCGCGCCTGCGCGGAAACGGCGGACATCTTGTCCTTCAATTTGTATTACCGCGAAATTCCCAAGGACAAATGGCTCGGTCCCAACGGGTTTGACCGCCCGGCCATTGTGGGCGAATTCCACTTCGGTGCCCTCGACCGCGGCATGTTTCATTGCGGGTTGGTGCGCACCCGCAACCAGGACGACCGCGCCCGGTGCCTGGCCCACTACCTGGAGAGCGTTGCAGACCATCCCCTCTTTGTGGGCTGTCACT